>JBHEMB010000480.1:0-4144 GCA_046262855.1 Mycobacteriales bacterium
GAGCTGCGCGGTGCGCTCGGTGCGGGCGGCCTCGATCTTGGCGGTGAGGTCGGCAGTGCGGGCGGCGTAGACCTTCTTCGCCTGGGCCGGCAGCTCCTTGACCTGCTCGACGTAGAGGTCGACCACACCGGCCGCGGCGTACGCGGGCTTCTTGGCCTCGTCGAGGTCGAGGACCTCGGGCAGCTTGATCTCGAGCTGGGTGAGCTTGTCTGTGAGGGTGCTCATGCGGAGTCTTCCTTGTCTATGACGGGAGGGGTGCTGGCGGGCTTGCTGGCGGGCCGTTTGCTGGGTGCCGGCTTTTGGGAGACCTTCGCGACGGCGGCGACGGCCGTCTTCTCGAGGGCAGCCGGTGCGTCCACGGGAGTCGCGGCGGAGGCGTTCTCCTTGCGGAAGCTGTCGTGGATCTCGATCAGCATCTGCTTCTGGCGCTCGGTGAGCACCTGGTCCGCGAGGATGGCGTCGACGACCGGGCTGGCCTCGCGCTGGTCGAGGATCCCTGCCTGGACGTAGAGCGCCTCCGCGGAGATCCGCAGACCCTTCGCGATCTGCTGAAGGATCTCGGCGCTCGGCTTGCGCAGGCCCCGCTCGATCTGGCTGAGGTAGGGGTTGCTGACGCCGGCCGACTTCGCGAGCTCCCGCAGGCTGATCTTGGCGCTCTCGCGCTGCTCCCGGATGTACTCACCGAGCTGGCCGATGGCCGGCATCTCCAAGCACCTCCAGGTGACTGCGGACTGACTGCACAGACGCTACTGCCACGTGCTAGCAGTTGCAAGCACTCTGCTAGCACCCCCGTGGTGACCTCGCCCACACCCGCACCGATGGCGACCCGATTGCTTGCCTGGTGGCCAGGATTCCCTCAGCGGCGTGTGCTGTGGCCGATGGCGGGCAGGTCACCGGTCGAGACGCTGTTAGGCCCGGTACTCCAAGCGGAGGAGGTGTGATGGCGCTGGTTCTCACATCCGTACAGGTGAAGGAGGCTCGTGCGTGGGTCCGCTCGCTGTGCGCTGAGCACCACGTCGGTCGGGCTCGCTGCGACGACGCTCAGCTGGCGATCTCCGAGCTGATCGGGAACGCTTTGCGGCACGGCCAGCCACCCGTCGAGGTCGACGTGAGGTGGGTCGACGACGGCTTGCTGCTCAGTGTCAGCGACACCGAGCCGCAGCCCCCGCGCCCGCGCTCCGCGCCGCTCAGCACCGCCGAGGCCGGCAGGGGGCTGCACCTCGTGCAGGCTGTGGCCCGCTCCTGGGGATCCGAGCCCGTCGGCTCCGGCAAGCGCGTCTGGGCCCGGGTCTAGCAGCTAGCCGTCGACGCGCAGGACCAGCAGAGCCACGTCATCGGCGGCCGGCCCCGCGAGCTGCTCGATGAGGTGCTCGGCAAGGGGGTCCGGAGCACCGGCGTGCATCTCGACCGCAGTGCGCAGCTCCTCCATCCGCGTCGCGAGGTCGCTGCCGCGCTGCTCGACCAGCCCGTCGGTGAACAGCACGAGGGTGTCCCCCGCCTGCAGCAGCAGTTCGTGGCTGGTGCGGACCGTGCTGTCGTCCACGCCGAGCAGTAGATCCGCGGCGGGGTCGAGCCAGCGTCCGACGCCGCCCGCGAGCAGGAGCGGAGGTGGGTGCCCCGCGTTGCACCACCGCAGCAGCCAGCCGTCCGGGCGCTGCTGCAACCGGCCGACCGTGACGGTCGCGGTGCTGTTGATGCCGAGCATCGACGCGGTCGCGGCGAGCCGCTGCAGCAGCGCGTCGGGCGCGAGGTCGCCCTCGACGGCATGTGCCCGCAGCAGGTTGCGCAGCTCCGCCATCCGGGCAGCGGCCGCGAGGTCGTGGCCCTCGACGTCACCGATCGCGACGACGAGCCCGGCGGCGGTACGGAAGGCGTCGTACCAGTCACCACCGACGTCGATCCCGCGCGCCGCCGGCACGTAGCGCGCGGCCAGCGACAGGCCTGGTACGGCGGGAAGAGGCGGCAGCAGGTGCTGCTGCATGACCGTGGCCACCGCCTTCTGCAGCGACAGCAGCCGGGCCGCGTCGAGTGCCGTCGCAACGTGCGAGGCGATGTCCGGCAGCTGCTCGAGCAGCTCCTCCGGGAGGGGGCGGCTCGACCCCAGCGTCAGCACCCCGAGCGGCACCCCGCGCGCCACCAGGGCCATGACGACCAGGTCGCGGGTCCCGCGCGCCAGCGCTCCCGCGGCCTGTCTCGCGGCATGGGCGTCGCCATCGGCCACCACGGCTTCCAGCTCCTCGGTGCGCAGCCGCAGCACGTGTGCGCCACTGGCCAGCATCGCCGGCAGGATGCCGATCGAGCCGGCAGACGACCGGCGCGCAGACGGCTGCCCGAGCTCGGGCGCGAGCTCGAGCGGGCCGTCATGGCTCAGCGCCACGACGCGGGTGACGAGGTCCGGCTCGTCGAGCCGGTCGGCGAACACCCAGTCGACGTGGTCGGCGAGCAGCATGGCGATGCGCGTCAGGAGCACGTCGGCGTCGGCCGGCACGGCCGTCGCGCGGACGGCGAGGGCGAGCAGGTCACGCATGCAGCTGCTCGTCGAACACGCGCAGGATCCGGTCCCACGCGTCCTGGGCGACGTCGCCGTCGTAGTGCAGCCCGCTGACCTTCTCGAGCACCGAGAGCGGTCCGGCGTTGTGCCGGTTGAGGAAGGAGTGGCCCACGCCCTCGTAGGTCTTGATGTCGTGCGCGATGCCGCGCGCGGTCAGGGCCGCCGCGAGGTCGTCAGCCGTGCGCCGGGGCAGCATCCGGTCCCGGCCGCCGTAGCTGCCGACGACCGGGCAGGCGCCGTCCAGGGCGCTGAGGTCGCGGGGCAGCGGGCCGTAGTTCGGGGCGCTGGCGTCGAACCCTCGGGCCGCGAGCAGCAAGGCGAAGCCGCCGCCCATGCAGAACCCGATGACGCCGACCCGGCCGGTGCAGTCGTCACGCGCGGCCAGCCACCGCCGTACCGACAGCACGTCGTCCACCGCCTGGCCTGCACCGCTGGTGAGGGCCGCGAAGGTCCGCTTCAGGCAGCGCACGAGACCGCCGTCGGAGAACAGGTCCGGCGCGACGGCGAGATACCCGGCCGACGCGAGCCGATCCGTGTGCTGCCGGATGTCGGCCGTCAGCCCGAGGGCCTCGTGCAGCACCACCGCTCCCGGCCAGGGCCCGTCGCCCACCGGAGGTACGGCGAGATGCGCGCGCAGCTCGCCGGCTCCGCCGGGAACGGCGATGATCGACATGACGCCATCCTCCTGCTGGTCGTGACCCGCGAACAGGCTCCGTCAGGGGGAACGAACGGGCAGCGGCAGTTCAACGGCGAGCAACGCGAGATCGTCCCCGAGGCCCGAACCGGTCCACAGCTGGACGGACTCGAGGACCCGGTCGAGGCCCTTGCCCAGGTCGGACTCGGTCTGCAGCGGCGCCACGAGCTGCCGGACGTCGGCGAACGCGCGAGAGGCGTCCCGGGCCTCGACGAGCCCGTCGGTGTAGAGCAGCAGCCGCTCACCCGGCAGCAGCCGGCCGGTGACCTGCCCCGGTGTCGAACCGAGGCCGAGCGGTAGCGCGTCCGGCGCCTCCACCACCCGGATGTCGGTCGGGGAGACGACCAGCGCGGGCGGATGCCCGCAGGACACGATGGCGAAGGCGCCGTCGTCGGTGATCTCTGCCACCAGCGCGGTCACGAAGTCCTCGAGATCGAGGTGGCCGGACAACCGGCGATCCAGCTGGACGGCGACGGCGGTCAGGTCGTCGAGGTCCTCGGCGGCCGCGCGGAACTCACCGAGCACGATGGTGGCGTTGCGCACCGCCTCGAGGCCCTTGCCCCGGACGTCGCCGATGAGCAGCCGCACCGCACCGGGTCGCCGCACCACCTCGTAGAGGTCGCCGCCGACGAGGGCCTCGGCCGTGGCGGAGACGTACCGGGCGCCGATTCGCAGGTTGCCGATCGCCTCCGGCGGCGTCGGCAGGATGGCTCGTTGGGCCGCGTCGGCGACCCGTGCGACCGCCTCGAGCCGGCCTTCCTGCGCGGCGAAGGCCGTGACGGTCTCGACGGCGAGCGCGGCGCGCCGGGCCAGGTCCTCGGCGAACCGGACGTCGTTGTCGTCGAAGCGCCGGGAGCTGTCGGCCATGATCATGGTGATGGCACCAAGCGGTCCGGAAC
>JBHEMB010000481.1:0-4421 GCA_046262855.1 Mycobacteriales bacterium
CAGTCGCATGCGATGTACGCCAGCGGCCGCGGGGTGGACGACGGTGTCATCGACCCCCGTGACACCCGGACGGTCATCGGGCTGTGCCTGTCCGCCTGCCACTCGGCCGAGGTGCGCGGCACCGAGTCCTTCGGAGCGTTCCGGTGATCCGCCGGCTGCTCGTCGCCAACCGCGGCGAGATCGCCCGCCGGATCATGCGCACCGCCCACGCGATGGGCATCGACACGATCGCGGTGTACGCCGACGGCGACGCGATGGCGCCCTTCGCGCGTGAGGCGACCATCGCTGTGGCACTCCGGGGACAGACGGCCGCCGAGACCTACCTGGACGCCGGCAAGGTGCTGGACGCCGCCCGCCGGGCCGGGGCGGATGCCGTCCATCCCGGCTACGGGTTCCTCTCCGAGAACGCCGGGTTCGCTCAGGCCGTCCTCGATGCCGGTCTGGTGTGGGTGGGCCCGTCACCGGAAGCCATCGCGGCCATGGGCGACAAGCTCGAGGCGAAGAAGCTCATGAGCGCTGCCGGCGTACCGACCCTCGACGCTCCCGAAGGGCACTTCCCCGTCCTCGTGAAAGCGGCGATGGGCGGTGGTGGCAAGGGCATGCGCGTCGTGAGCCGTGCGGAGGAGCTCGAGGATGCGTTGGCAGCCGCCCGCCGCGAGGCGCAGGCCGCTTTCGGCGACGACACCGTGTTCCTCGAGCGGTACCTCACCGGTGCCCGGCACGTCGAGGTGCAGATCCTCGGCGACGCGCACGGCAACCTCGTGCACCTCGGCGAGCGCGAGTGCTCGATCCAGCGTCGGCACCAGAAGATCATCGAGGAGGCCCCCTCACCCGCCGTCGACGCACCGCTGCGTGAGCGGCTGGGTGAGGCTGCGCTCGCGGCGGCGAAGGCGATCGGGTACCGCAACGCCGGCACTGTCGAGTTCCTGCTGGATGGCCAGGACTTCTACTTCCTGGAGGTCAACACCCGGCTGCAGGTGGAGCATCCGGTCACCGAGCTGGTCACCGGCCTCGACCTCGTGCGGGAGCAGCTGCTCGTCGCGCAGGGCGAGCCACTGACCTTCACGCAGGCGGATGTGACCCTCACCGGCCACGCCGTCGAAGCACGGCTCTATGCCGAGGACCCGGCCCACGACTTCCTTCCGGCTACCGGCACGGTGCTGCACTGGGCGCCTGCACCGGGCGCGCGCTACGACAGCGGCATCGAGTCGGGCAGCGTGATCGGAGTCGACTTCGACCCGATGCTTGCCAAGGTCATCACGCACGCACCGACCCGTCGCGAAGCAGCACTGTCGCTCGCGCTCGCCCTTGAGCGCACGTCGGTGCAGGGGACGGTGACCAACCGCGACTTCCTCGTGGAGGTGCTGCGCCACGAAGCGTTCCTCGAGGGCGACACCACGACGGACTTCATCGAGCGGGTCAACCCGTCGCGCGCTCGCGAGGTGTACGTCGGTCAGCTCGAGTTCTGCGCCGTGCTCGCGGCGCTGACGGCGCAGGCATGGCGCCGCGGCGCCAGCCGGCTCGGTGGGTTCCCGGCGGGATGGCGCAACGGGGTACTCCCCCCCGAGGCGTTCAGCTATCGCGTCGACGAGCACACGATCGAGGTTTCCTACCGTGCTCGTCGCGACGGGTCCTTCGCCGTCACCGTTGACGAGAAGGCCTGGGACGCAAGGGTTCTGGCGGTGACTGACGACAGCATCGAGGCCGAGATCGACGGCGTCCGCGCGACTGTTCCGGTCCGCAGCGCAGGCGACCGGTGGTGGGTCGGGGACCTGGAGCTGCACCTGGTTCCGCGCTTCCCAGTCAAGGCGCAGGAGGCCGTCGAGGGCGGCCTCGTCGCGCCGCTGCCGGGCGGGGTGGTCGCCGTCGCCGTTGCACCAGGCGACGTCGTCGTGGCGGGTCAGCTGCTCGTCGTCGTCGAGGCCATGAAGATGGAGCACCGGGTCACGGCGCCCAGCGACGGAACCGTCGCCGAGGTGCGCGCCGCCGTCGGTGCGCAGGTGGCTGCCGGCGACCTGCTGGTCGTGCTGCATGACTGACCCATCCGGTCGCACCAGGCCGATCCGGATCGCGAACTGCAGCGGCTTCTACGGCGACCGTCTCGCGGCCGCCCGCGAGATGGTCGAAGCCGGGCCGATCGACGTGCTCACGGGCGACTGGCTGGCCGAGCTGACGATGCTCATCCTGTTCAAGGACCGTCTCAAGAACCCCGACGGCGGCTACGCCAAGACCTTCGTCCGACAGATGGAGCAGGTGATGGGCACCTGCCTGGAGCGCGGCATCAAGGTGGTTGCGAACGCCGGCGGCCTCAACCCGCGCGGCTGTGCGCAGGCCGTCGAGACCGTCGCCGCGACGCTCGGCCTGAGTCCACGGATCGCATATGTGACAGGCGATGACGTGCTGCCGCGGCTGGCCGAGCTGGGGGACCTGACGAACCTCGACACGGGCGAACCGCTCGGTGACCGGACTGTCCTCACGGCCAACGCCTACCTGGGTGGTTGGGGGATCACCGACGCCCTCGACCGCGGTGCCGACATCGTCATCACCGGCCGCACCACCGACGCCGCCATCGTCATGGCACCGGCGGCGCACCACCACGGCTGGGCCCGTGACGACTGGGACGCCCTTGCCGGTGCCCTCGTCGCCGGGCACGTGATCGAGTGCGGCACGCAGGCGACCGGTGGCAACTACTCCTTCTTCACCGAGGTGCCCGATCTGGTCCACCCCGGCTTCCCGATCGCAGAGATCGCCGCCGACGGGTCGAGCGTCATCACCAAGCACGCGGCGCACGCCGGCCAGGTCAGCACCGGCACCGTGACGGCCCAGCTGCTCTACGAGATCGCCGGTCCCCGCTACCTCAACCCGGACGTCACCGCGCGCTTCGACAGCATCGTGCTGACCGATGAGGGCAGCGACCGGGTCCGCATCAGCGGCGTCAAGGGCGAGGCCCCGCCCGCCACCTCGAAGGTCTGCCTCAACCTGGCCGGGGCCACCAAGGCGTCGTACACGTTCTTGCTCGTGGGCCTGGACATCGAGCGGAAGGCCGACCTGCTGTTGGCCGGGCTGTTCGCGGCACTGCCGGGTGGGCGGGAGTACTTCGACAGCGTCGACATCGACCTGATCCGCTCGGACCAGGAGGATCCCGCACGCAACGAGACCGCCGTCGCACAGCTGCGGATCTCGATGAGGGACGCGGACCCGGACAAGTTCGGTCGGGCGCTCAGCGGCGCGATCACGGAGCTCGCCCTCGCCAGCTACCCCGGGTTCTTCGGCGGTCCGTCGAGCAGTCAGGCCTACGGCGTGTACTGGCCGGCGCTGATCCCTACCGAGGAGCTCACCCACTCCGTCGTCGTGGGCGACGAGGTCGTGGAAGTCGCGCCCACGATGGCCGCGTGGACGACGGCGGACGTCCGCCTTCCCGCCGTACCCCCGGCGCCGAGCGGCCCGACACGCCGCGCCGCCCTGGGGTTGGTCGCCGGTGCGCGCTCAGGGGACAAGGGCGGCAACGCCAACCTGGGCGTCTGGGTGCGCACCGAGGAGGAGTACGCCTGGCTCTCAGAGCTGCTGACCGTCGACAAGCTCAAGGAGCTGATGCCCGAAGCGGGCAGGGTGGAGCGCTTCGAGCTGCCCAACCTCAAGGCGCTGAACTTCGTGCTGCACGGGCTGCTCGGAGAGGGGGTCGCGTCGAGTACCCGGCTCGACCCGCAGGCCAAGAGCCTGGGGGAGTACCTGCGCGCCAAGCACGTCGAGATCCCCGAGGTGCTGCTGTGAGGTACGAGGTCACGCGCGGCGTCGCCGTCCTCACGATGGACGACGTCGACAACCGCAACGCCCTGAACGCCAGGCTCATCAACGCGCTCGGCGATGCCTTCACCCAGGCTGTCGACGACGCGGCGGTCCGGGCCGTGCTGCTCACCCATGACGGCCCGGTGTTCTGCGCCGGTGCCGACCTCAAGGGCGGTGGTCAGGAGCCGGCGCGGTTCGGGTTCCCTCAGGTGCTCGCCCTGATGCAGGACTCGCCCAAGCCGGTCGTCGCTGTGCTGCGCGGGCCTGCCATGGGCGGCGGCGTCGGCCTGGCGGCGGCGGCGGACCTCAGCCTCGCGAGCATCGAGGTGACCTTCGGCTTCACAGAGGTTCGCCTCGGCCTTGCCCCGGCGATGATCTCGGTCGTGTGCCTGCCCAAGCTGTCCAGGGCGGACGCGGCGGAGCTCTTCCTCACCGGCCGGAGGATCACTGCGGCGCGGGCCGCGCAGGTCGGGCTCATCAACCGGGCCGTCCCGCCCGCCGATCTCGACGATGCTGTCACCGAGCTGCTGCACGAGCTCGTCGCCGGCGGCCCCCAGGGCCTCGCGGCCTCGAAGGCGCTGCTCCGGGACGTGCCCGGGATGCCGCGGGAAGAGGCGTTCGAGCACACCCAGGCG
>JBHEMB010000482.1:0-14030 GCA_046262855.1 Mycobacteriales bacterium
TCGCCCGCCGGATCGCGGAGCTGCTGCCCGCGGGGGAGTTCGTCGAGATCGCCCGGCCCGGGCTGCTGACCACGGAGGAGTCGAGCGCGCTCATCGCGGGCTGGGTCGCAGGTCTGCTGGGCAGGGCTCTTCCCTAGAAAGTATTCATCCCTTACATTTCATCTCGTGAAGCGCCTCGCTGCTGCCCTCGCCCTCGTCGTGACCGCCGGCCTGGGCACCGCGCACGCCGAACCCAAGGCAGCCCCGGTCGGCCCGCTCAGCGGCGGCGACGACCTCGCGGCCGCCCTCGCTCTCGAAGACCGGCTGGGCGCGATCTCGCTGCACGAGGGGCACGCCGTACCCGTCGACCTCGACGCCGCCGGCGTCCCGGCCAAGACCGGCGGCTGGGGGGACAGCGGGCTCTGGACCGGCGTCTACGAGGGCGGCGAGGCGCTGCGCTACGCCGTCGCGCGCGACCACGCGGCCCGCAGCACCGGGCAGGAGAAGCAGTTCTGGCGCGACCAGAAGGACGCCGCGCTGGCCCGGCTGCGCAGCACGCTGGCCGCTGAGCACCGCGACATCGTCATCGCGCAGGACTGGACCGGGCACCTCAAGGTGCCCCCGACGGTCAACACCGGAACGGACCCCAAGGGGGAGAAGCACCTCGCCGACTTCGGTGGCGGCGTCATCCCCGGCGAGGCCGGGATGATCATGCGGGCCTGCACGACGGCGAGCGCCTACCCGTTGGGGGTCGACCCGCCCACCCAGGACGACGCGAACCCGATCAACAACAACAGCAACCGGCTCTTCCAGATCAGGTGGACCCACGGCGACGGCAAGCTCTACAACTGCGAGACCTCGCCGTCCCGTGACACCTACGCCGGACTGACCTTCGGCTTGCTCACGGCTTACGACATGCTCGGCAACGACGCCCCCGACCTGCGCGACCAGATCCGCGCGGACCTGGTGGCGATGGGCAACTTCCTGTTCAAGTACGGCTGGAACTACCCGCGGCCGCACGGCTACGTCAGCGCCAACCACGACTTCGACGGCTTCATCTCGCCGCTGTTCGTCTACGTGCCGATGGCCCGCCTCAACCTCACCAACGCGGTGGTGCACGTCCTCGCCGACGGCGATGACCCTGTCGAGCGGGCGAAGTGGCAAGGCATCTGGGCCGAGGAGCTCGCCACGCAAGGCCCGGTCCTCGCGGCCTCGATGGAGGTCGACAGCGTCCAGCCGAACGACGGCTACTACAAGTTCAACCTGCACCACCTCACCGGCTTCAACCTGATGCGCACCACGGCCGAGCCGGCGAGATCCCTTGTGAAGCAGGCGATCTCCGTCATGGACAAGACCACCGGCGACGACCTCAACGCGCACTTCGAGGCCATCACCTACGCGATGACCGGCGAGCCGGGTCGCCTCGACGCCGCCGTCCAGCACCTTCGCGAGTGGCGGGTCTACAAGGCCCGCGTCGAGCGCGGCGAGGCCAGCTCGGTGACCTGCAGCACCGTCACGTGCGTCCGCAAGGACCAGTACGGCGTGGTCACGCCGGCCGGCGAGATCGACTGGTTCCCCGGCACGTCCGGCGACAAGCGGGCCGCCTTGCCGTTGCCGGTCGTCGATCGCGCCCCCTCGGACTTCATCTGGCAGCGCGAGCCCACGGTGGTCAACGGGAAGTCTGAGCCGACCACCCACCGCGAGCCGGCGATCGACTACCTGACGCCCTACTGGATGCTGCGCTACGAGACCGAGGTCGCGCAGCCCGCGCTGTCGCCGCTGCCGCCCTGGCCCGGCCCGGCCCACGTCTGACCCGACGCTTGCGTCATGGGAACTGGCCCGGTGTCAGGCTCAGCAGGTATGACGCAAGGGTGCGGTGAGGGAGCGCACGGCGGCGATGACCTGGTCCCGGGCGAACAGGGGGACGCCATGCCCGAGGCCGGGCAGCACGACCAGCCGCGCCCCGGGGATCGTCGCGGCGTAGTGCTCCCCGTGGCTCAGCGGCACCACCTCGTCGAGGTCGCCGTGCAGCACGACGGCCGGCGAGCTCACCGTGCCCTCGATCACCTGGCCGAACTGCAGCACGTCGTTGCGCATCCCCCTGCCGCGCAGCCACGACGGCCGGTCGCTGTGGAAGGCGAGCAGTGCGGCCGCGGTCCGCGGCTCCGCCAGCAGCGACAGCTCGAGCGGGGTGAGGCCGGTGGTGTCCGGCTCGCGTCGCGGTCGCACCCGGGCCCCTGCCCGGATGATGCCGTTCAGCACCGTCCAGACGCCCGGGACCGCCGCGAGCCGCCGCATCGAAGCCGGTGTCGCCATCAGCGGCAGGAGCAGCGCGCAGGCGAGCACCAGCCCGTCGCACCGCTCGGGGTGCCGGGCGGCGAAGGCGTACGACGAGGGCCCGCCTCCGGAGATGCCGAGCACCACCGCGGAGCCGATGCCGAGCTCCCCCAGGAGAGCGGCGTAGAGGTCGGCCTGCTGCGCCGGCGTGCGGCCCGACGAGAGCGGCGTACGGCCGTACCCGGGCCGCGACACCAGCAGCACCCTGTGGTCCGGCAGGTCGTCCGCCAGCCGGCTGGCCTGCCGCCAGTCGCCGGGCAGGCCGTGCACGATCAGGACCGCCGGACCGCTCCCGACCGCGGCGACCTCGATCAGCCCCCGCCCCGTGCGGACCACCACAGGCGTCAGCACGGCACCCCACCACGCAGCGTCTGGACGACCCGGAGGCGGTCGTCGAGCAGCACCAGGTCAGCGGGCGCGCCCACGGCGATGCGGCCGAGGTCCGGGCGGCCTGCGACCCGGGCGGGCGTCGTCGCTGCCATCACGAGCGCGTCCTCGACGGCGATGCCCCACGCGACGACGTTGCGCACGGCGGCGTCGAGCCCCGAGCGGCTCCCGGCGAGGGTGCCGTCGGCGAGGCGGGCCGCGTCCTTGCCTCCGACCGGCAGGTCGACAGCGTCGCTGACGAGGCAGACCCGCTCGGGGCCTGCGGCAGACACCAGCGCGCGTACGGCGGCGGGGTGCACGTGCACGCCGTCGGCGATGACCTCGACGGTCAGGTCTGCCGAGTCGAAGGCCGCGCCTACCAGCCCGGGCTCGCGGTGGTGCAGGCCGGACATCGCGTTGAAGCAGTGGGTGATGTGCGAGGCCCCGAGCTCGACGGCGGCGAGGGCCTCGGCGTACGAGGCGTCGCTGTGCCCGAGCGAGACGACCACGCCGGCCTCGCGGGCGGCCCGGATCACCTCGTGCGCGCCCGTCAGCTCAGGGGCCAGCGTGATGACCCGCACCGGTCCGGCAGCGAGCAGCGTCCGGAGGTCCGTGACCGACGGCAGGCACAGGTGCTGCACCGGCTGGGCCCCGGCCCGCGCAGGCGACAGCCATGGGCCCTCCAGGTGCACCCCGAGGCAGCCCGGCACGTCGCCGGCCGCTGCCAGCACAGCCAGCAGGTGGTCGAGGGGAGCCGCGCCCGTCGTGGCCAGGAACGAGGTCACCCCGCGGTGCGCCAGCGCCGTACCCAGGCCCGACACGTCGGTGTCCTCGAGGACGACGCCGCAGCCGTCGAGCGCGTGCACGTGCACGTCGACGAACCCGGGCGCGATGACGTCCACCAGCTGGGCGGGCTCGGTGCCCGCAGGGCCCGTCGCGACGACCACCCCGTCGGCGATCCAGACGTCGACATCGGCCACGAGCCGGCCGTCGAGGAGGACCCGTCGGCCACGCAGCAGCACGCGGGCATCTTGACAGCAGCGCCAAGATTTGTAAACGTCTGCTACATACTCGGAGGGGGAGGTGCGGTGCAGAGCGGGATCACGGCGTGCGTCGAAGTGGGCGCGAGTGGCGTCGAGACCGTGCTACTCGGACCGGGGACGTCGTACACAGCGCGCCCAGGACTGGGCGACCTCCCCGACGGCGCCCCGCTGCTGCTGGCCGTGCCGGGGATCGTCGCGGCCGGCCGGGTGGTCGCCGCCTCCAACCTCGGCTGGTACGACGTCGACCCGGCCGTCCAGCTCGGGCTGGCCATGACCGCCGCCGTCGTCTGCAACGACGCGGAGGCCGCTGCCCTCGGTGAGTCGGTGCTGCGCCCCGGCCTGCCGGACCTCGTCTTCGTCGGCCTCGGCACCGGCGTCGGCGGTGCCGTCGTACGCGACGGCGAGGTGCAGGCGGCCAACTTGTTCGCGCACGAGACCGGCTTCAGCAGGCGTGCCTGCAGCTGCGGCCAGACCGGCTGCCTCGAGACCGTGGCCGGCGGCTGGGCGCTGCCTGCCGCCCTCCAGCTCAGCCATCTCAAGACCATCGCGGCCTCGCTCGCCATGGTCGTCGAGCACGAGTCGCTCGCCACGCCCCGGCTCGTGGTGCTCGCGGGCGGCATCACCCGCGACTATCCCGACCTGGTGCCGCTGGTGCAGGACGCCCTGACCGACCGGCAGGTCGAGGGGACCGCGGCGATCGGCACCAAGTCCGCGGCTGCCTGGGGGCTGCGCGACCTGCACGACCGGCTCATCGACCTGCCGGCCCCCGCCAACGCCTGAGCCGAGGGAGTCTCCTTGCGCGTCCTTCCAGTGACCGCCCTGATCGCGGCGGCGAGCACCGTCCTGGTGCTGTCCGCGCCCTTCCACGGCGCCGACGCCCTCCCGGCCCCGACCACCGCCTCGCCGTACACGGCCTATGTCGGCTCGCTGCACGAGCACAGCGGCTACAGCGACGGGTGGGTCGGCTCGACGCCGGAGACCTTCTACGCCAGCGGCAAGAAGTTCGGCCTCGACTTCATGGGCGGCAGCGACCACTCCGACTTCCTCGGTGTCCCGCTGTCGACCAGCGCGTACTGCTTCCCTGACCCCGAGGACCCGACTGGACGGGACCCCCAGGAGCAGGTCGCCGACACCGCGCAGTGCCCCGGCGGCGACCCGCGCAACGAGGCGAACGCCCTGCAGAAGTGGCAGCAGACCCAGGTCGATGCCGAAGCTGCCACGACCGGGGACTACACCGGCTTCCGCGGCTTCGAGTGGACCAGCGACGTCTACGGGCACATCGACGTCTTCTTCTCCAAGAACTTCGCGAACGCGAAGGTCGACGGCTACCCGACGCCGAAGACCTTCTACGACTGGCTGGTACGCCGTCCCGAGCTGGGCGGCGGGTCGGACGGCATCGCGACCTTCAACCACCCCGGTGCCAAGGACCAGCTCAAGGCGGTTCGCCAGCAAGCCGGCCTGCCGGCCGAGGTGTCGAAGAACTGGAACGACTTCGCCTACGACCCGCGGGTCGACGACCAGATGGTCGGCCTGGAGGTCTTCAACGACGTCGACGAGTACGGCAGCACCCGCGACACGAACCTCTACCCCGAGGGGTACTACGCCCACGCCCTCGACAAGGGCTGGCACGTCGCGGCCGACGGCGCCGAGGACCTGGGCCATCGCAGGAGCGACGACTGGGGCGGGCCCGGCTGGGCAAAGACCGTCATCCTCGCGACCGAGAACACGCCTGCTGCGCTGAAGGCCGCGATGCGGGATCGGCGGTTCTACGCCGTGCGCGACGGCGACATCCGGCTGGACTTCACGGTCGATCAGGAGGTCATGGGCTCGCGCCTGAACCGCCGCGCCGGCTCACCGCTGCGCGTGGATGCCGACGTCCGCTGGCCGGGGCACAGCACGACCCTGCAGCTCGTGACCAGCAAGGGCAAGGTCGTGGCCAGCGGTGCCGACGAGCTGAAGGTCCTGCGCAAGGCGAGCGCTGACGAGAAGTACTACTTCCTGCGCGTCCTTGAGGGCACCCGCCCGGTCGCCTACTCGGCGCCCGTGTGGATCACCTCGGCGCTCAGTGCCGCCTCCGGGGAGTGGCTGTCGGGCGACCTGCACGTGCACACCTGCTACTCCCACGACGCGTACTGCCCGCGTGGGCAGAAGGGCAGCTACTTCGGCGAGGGCAACGACACCCTCGACACCCTGGGGCTCGGCGACAGCAACACCGACCTGCAGGAGGCCTACACCCTCGGCGGCACGGTGGCCGAGCGGTTCGCCGAAGCATCGCTCAAGGGCCTCGACTACCTCGCGATCACCGACCACCACAGCGATGCCCACCCTGAGGATGACGGCTCGGTCTCGGTGCACGACCCCGGTTTCGGGACAGCGGGGGTCGTCGGGGTGCCGGGCTACGAGAACTCGATCGGCGGGCACGCGCAGATGCTCGGCGCGACGCGCGTCTACCCGGCAGGCGACCAGAAGGCCGCCGCCGTCAACGCGATGGCGGACGCGCTGCGGGCCGACGGCGGGCTCTTCCAGGCCAACCACCCGGCAGACGACGTCGGCCGCGAGCTGACGAGCTGCGACGACCTGCACGGGATGATGTGGCAGTACGGCTACGACGTACCGGTCGACTCCGTCGAGGTGTGGAACACCAACCACTGGCTGCAGACCCCGCTGCCCGCATCCGCCGGCAACGACGACGCCATCTTCTGGTGGGAGTGCCTGCTCTCCCGGGGCCAGCACGTCACGGCCACCGGCGGTGGCGACTCGCACTGGCTCTCGCTCTCGGCCGTGCAGGGCATCGGCAACCCGACCACCTGGGTGTTCGCCCCCGAGCGCTCTGCCCGCGGCGTGCTGGCGGGCGTCAAGTCCGGTCACACCTCGATCTCGGTGCAGACACCACTGGCCGGCACCACGCAGCTGTTCCTCGAGGCCGACGCCGACCGCGACGGCAGTTACGAGTCGATGATGGGAGACACCGTCCCAGCGGGTACGCCGCTGCGCGTACGGGCCGTCGGCGCTCCCGGCGCGGGCCTGGTGCGGGTGCGCGCCAACGGCCACGACCTCGTCACCGACCAGCCGCTCGCGCCTGGTCAGTCCGTGGACCTGGTGGCACCCGCGAAGGGCTGGGTCTGGGCCGCGCTCTACGCCCCGGATGCACAGGCGCAGCGCAAGGCCGCCTGCGACCCGGTCGTCGGGGGCAGCTCGACGCTGTGCCGGTACGAGATCGGCATGGTGGCCATGACCTCCGCGCTCTACGTGGGCAGTGGCCACGCGGCAGGCGACAGCCCCCAGATCCAGAGCCCTGCCCGCTGGCAGCTGCTGCTGTGAGCCGGCTGGCCGCCGAGATGGCCGAGCAGCCGGCGGTTCTGTCACGGGTGCTCGAGGCGAACAGGGGCCTCGCGCAGCTGCGACACGAGATCGCCTCACGGCGCCGGGTCGTCTTCGTCGGCATCGGCTCCTCGCGGCATGTCGCCTGCTACGGCGTGGCCTGCTTCGAGGCGCTGTCCTCGGTGCCCGCCTCGTTGCTGGCCGCGCCCGGGGCTGGTGTCGCGCTGCCGCAGTTCAGCCCCGACGACGCAGTGGTCATCGTGTCCCAGTCCGGGAGCACGCCCGCGCTGATCCCCGTGGTCGAGATCGCTTGCGCTGCAGGCGCTCTCGTCATCTCGCTGACCAACAGCCCCGGCTCGCCGCTCGAGAGCCGGGCAGACGTCGCGCTGCATGCCGCTGCCGGCGTCGAGGACGTCATCCCCGCGACGAAGTCGGTCACCGCCAGCATGCTGGTCGTCCGGGCCCTGGCGGCCGAGGTGCAACCTGAGGAGCTTGTCGCCGAGGTCGCTGCGGCCCTCGCTGCGGACTGGTTCGGCGGCGTCGTCCCGGAGGTGGTCGTCGGCTCGGGCTTCGCCGCCGAGGCGGTCTCCGACGAGGTAGCCCTCAAGCTTGCCGAGGTGACGGGCCGGCTCGCCGTCGCAGAGACGGTCGTGGACTACCTGCACGGTCCGGCCGCCGTACCCGCCCGGGTGCTCGCCCTCATCGACACCGACGATCCCAACGCGGTGACGCTCGAGGCCCGTCCTGACGTGCTTGCCGTCCGGTCCGCCCGGCTGCAGGACCGGACACTGGAGGCGGTGCTGCGTGTGGTCATCGGCCAGTGCCTGGCGCTGCGCTGGGCCGTGGCGCTCGGGGTCGATCCTGATGACGCACGCGGACTGGCCAAGGTCACACTGACGCTGTGAACCGCACGCTGCTGCCCGACCTGGTCACGTTGCGGGAGCTGGTGCGGGCCTGCGTCGAGGGCAAGGTCGAGCAGGGCCACGACCTGACAGGCCTGCGGCTGTCGTCGGTGCCGGACTCCTACGACGCCCTGCTCGCATTCGCCGAGCAGCTCGCCGCCGCGCCGCTCCGACGCGACTGGCCCTACGACGAGCCGCTCGACCTGTCCTACCTGCCGGAGCTGCCCGCGGTGGCCGCCGGTGACGTCAGCGCCCGGGTCGAGACCGCCTTCCTCGCCAGGGTCGCCGGCTGCATGCTGGGCAAGCCCTTCGAGTTCGACCCCACGCTGTCCGAGCTACGATCGGTCCTGGAGCCGGCGGGCGAGTGGCCGCTGCGGGACTACGTCACCGAGGCCACCCACGCCCTCGTGCGCGAGCCGCAGCCGCAGTGGCCCGAGCTGGTCCGCGAGCGGATCACCCACGTCTGCGAGGACGACGACCTCAACTACACGGTTCTCGCCATGCTCCTGCTGGAGCGGCACGGCGACGACTTCACCGCCGACGAGGTACGACGGCTCTGGCTGCTCCAGCTCCCGGTGCTCGCCACGTTCGGACCCGAGCGCGTGCAGCTGCTTGCCGCCGGCGTCGCCTCGTTCTTGCCTGGCACGCAAGGGAACTGGGCCGACGTGCTGAACCCCTACGACGAGCACTGCGGCGCGCTGATCCGCGCTGACGCCTACGGATACGCGTGCCCGGGCGACCCCAGGCGGGCCGCTCGGCTGGCGTTCCGGGACGCGTCGGTCACGCACCGCCGTACCGGCGTCTACGCCACCATGTTCATCGCCGCCGCCATCGCGAACGCGCTGGTGGCCGACCCGTCGGACCGGCTCGGACCGTTCGAGGCAGCGCTCTCCGTCGTACCGCCGCTCTCGAGGTTCTTCCAGATCGCCGGCGACTCGCTCCTGCGGGTGCAGGCCGCCGGGGACTGGCTCGAGGGCTACGAGAGCATCCATGGCAAGTACGCGCAGTACTCGCACTGCCGCGTCTACCAGGAGATCGGGACGCTGTTCAACACCGCCCGCTTCGCGACGGACGTGGGCCACGGGATCGGGCTGCAGGTGTGCCAGGGCAACGACACCGACTCCTTCGGCGCGACCGCGGGCTCCTACCTCGGGGCGCTGCTCGGGCCGGCCGGTTTCGACCGGGCGCACTGGCTGGGCAGGTTCGGCGACACCATCCACCTCGCGCTGGCGACGTTCCACGAGCAGTCGCTGTCGCGGCTGGCGCAGCGGATGGCGCGGCTGTCTGCCGTGCCGGCGGTGCCGAGCATTCACCCGTCCGAGTGAACCGGCTTGGGTGATTTCGGCCGATCCTGACCTTGTGAAGATCGGCTGCCCGGTGGGGCACCCCTCGGGACCGGGTCGGCACTGCCCGCTGTGCGGTCGTGACTACGTGCCGATCGACCAGATGGCCCAGGACCCGTACGTCACGGTGCCGCGGCCACGGCCTGCCCTCGACAGCGAGGTCGTCCGGGCGGACGTCCAGGACCGCAACCGGGTGCACAGCGCGGCGCTGGCGATGCTGTCCAGCCTGGCCAGCGGCGACGCGTAGCGCCACGAGTCGCGGCTGTCCGCGCGTTTCCCGGATTTCGATCTTGACCGGGCGCGCAGGGAGGACCGGGGCGGCTGGCGTCGAAACACCTGGGAAGCCCCCAAGGAGACGCCCCCGTGAAACGCCGTACCGCTCTGCTCGTCGCCGCTGCCCTGCTGGCCTCGGCCGCTCCCGTCGTCCACGCGTCAACGCCGAAGCCCCGCTATGACGTCACCATCAGGTACACCGAGTACGGCGTCCCGCACATCACGGCGCGCGACTACGCCAGCCTGGGCTACGGCTACGGGTACGCGCTGGCGAAGGAGACCATCTGCACGCTTGCCGACACGTACACGACGGTCCGGGCGCAGCGGTCGAAGTTCTTCGGGCCCACGAACGGCTACGTGTTCCGCGGCAACGGTGCGAGCGTGAACAACCTCAACAGCGACTTCTTCTTCCAGCAGATCAACGACGCCCACACGGTCGAGAAGCTGCTCGCCGTCAAGGGGATCGGCGCGCCGAAGCCGGAGATCCGGCAGACGGTGACGGGCTACGTGGCCGGCTACAACCGCTGGCTCAAGACCAACCGCATCACCGACCCGGCCTGTGCCGGCAAGCCGTGGGTCACCCCGATCACCGAGCTCGACGCGTACCACCGCTTCTACCAGCTGGCGCTGCTCGCCTCCGCCGGTGTCGCGATCGACGGCATCGGGGGAGCGCAGCCGCCGACGCCCTCGGCGCCGGTTCCGACGCTCGACACGTCGAAGCTGGCCGAGGGTCTGCAGAACGAGTTCAAGGGGCTCGCCATCGGCTCCAACGCGGTGGCGGTCGGGAGCGCGGGGACCCAGAACGGGCACGGGCTGCTGCTCGGCAACCCGCACTTTCCGTGGATCGGCAGCGAGCGGTTCTTCCAGTCGCACCTCACGATCCCGGGCAAGCTCGACGTCGCGGGCGGCTCGCTGCTCGGCGTGCCGATCATCCTCATCGGGCACACCGCGCACCAGGCGTGGTCGCACACGGTGTCGACGTCGTACCGCTTCACGCCGTTCCAGGAGACGCTCGTCCCGGGCTCGCCCACGACCTACCTGTACGACGGGAAGCCGACCGCGATGACCAGGCGGACCGTCACCGTGGCGCTGCCCGGGGGAGCTCGTACCTCCCGCACCTTGTACGCGACCCGGCACGGCTCGGTGTTCACCTCCCTGCTCGGGATCGCGCTGCCGTGGACGCCGGTGTCGGCGTTCGCGATGGGCGACGCGAACGCGCCGAACTTCCGCTACCTCAACCACTTCCTCGACGTGAACCGCGCGCAGTCCTCCCGGGACGTGCTGGCTTCTCTGAAGCGCAACCAGGGGATCCCGTGGGTCAACACCATCGCGTCCGACGACCGCGGAGACGCTCTGTATGCGGACATCTCCGTGACTCCGCACGTCACGAACGACCAGGCCCGGACCTGCGACACCGCGGCAGGCGCGGCCACGTTCGCGGCGCTGCGGCTGCCGATCCTCGACGGGTCACGGTCGTCGTGCGAGTGGGGCTCGGATCCTGACGCCGTGCAGAAGGGCATCTTCGGGCCGTCGGAGATGCCGTCGCTGATCCGGCACGACTACGTGACGAACTCCAACGACTCCTACTGGCTGTCCAACCCGAAGCACCCGCTGGAGGGCTACGCCACGATCATCGGTGACGAGCGGACCCCGCGGACGACCCGCACGCGCTCGGGCCTGGCGATGGTCGCGCAGGTGCTGGCGAAGGGGAAGTTCACGCGGCAGAAGCTGCAGGACCTGCTGTTCTCCGACCGGCAGTACTCGTGGGAGGTCACCAAGCCCGACGTGCTGCAGATGTGCGGGCTCTACCCGGGCGGCGTCGGCCCGTCCTCCAACGGCACGGTCGACTGGGGCACGGCCTGCGCCGTGCTGGCGAAGTGGAACGGCACCGACACCCTGAACGCGCGCGGTGCCCTGGTGTTCCGGCGATTCTGGGCGCACGCCGTCTCGGTGCCCACCTCTGTACAAGCCTCGACGCAGACCGCGCCGATCTGGAAGACGCCGTTCTCCGCGTCCGACCCGGCGAACACCCCACGAGCCCTGGACATCACGAACCCTGCCGTGCAGCGCGCGTTCGGCGACGGCATCGTCGACCTGGTCAACGCGCACATCCCGCTGGACGCGCCGCTCGGCAAGTACCAGGTGGACGTGCGACCCGACGGCACGCGGACGCCGTACCACGGCGGTCCCGGCCCGCTCGGCGTCTTCAACGCGGTGGCCGCGCCGTGGGACCCGGCTCGTGGCTACGTCGGCCAGCTGCCGCACGGGTCGTCGTTCATCCAGGTGGTGTCGTTCAACGGCACCGGCTGCCCGGACGCCCGCACGATCCTCACGTACTCGCAGTCGACGAACCCACGCAGCCCGCACTACGCGGACCAGACCCGCCTCTACTCCCAGTCGAAGTGGGCCACCGACCACTTCTGCGAGCGCGATGTCGCCCGCTCCACGGTTCAGACCCTGCACCTCACCGCCTGAACCACCGGGTGCCTCCACATATCGACAGACCCGCGCCCTGCGGACACCTCCTGCACGCTCAGCGCGATGGCCTTGCAGCCCTCGAAGCGTCAAGAAGTGGAGGCACGGTCCGGGCGTGGGTGGTTCGGACGATCGCGTAGGCCACGAGGCCGACAAGCAGGCAGGCCACGGCGGCGGTCAGCGGCTGGTGCACCAGCGTCTGGGGGATCAGCCGGGCTGGGACGGACACGGCTCCGGCGAAGGCGCCGAGCAGTGCGCCGTAGGAGCCGATGGCCCAGCCCCGGTGCGTAAGGACGTCTCCGCGACGTGCGGCCCGCCAGGCCATTGTGAGGCTGAGGAACGTGAACGCCGACAGGCCGTGGATCCAGGACAGGTGACCGGGGTCGAGACGGGTGATGGCGAAGGAGCTCAGCACCACCCAGTACATCAGCGCCATCCAGGCCCGGCCGATGCGGCGGTGCCTACGGTCGCCCTTGCGCCGGACCACCATGACGGTGCCGAGCACCAACGCCAGGAGGGCGCCGGCGGCGTGAGCGGCGATGAGGAGGTTCCACCCGTCCATGACGCGCTCTTTTCCGTAACGTCGTTTCCAAAACAATGTTACGGTTTGTGACGTGGGACGTGTCAAGACCTATGACGAGGCGCTGCGGCAGCGACTGTTGCTCGAGGCCGGCCGGATCCTCAGCGCCGAGGGTGCCGGTGCTCTGACTCTTCGCCGCGTGGCCGCCGAGGCGGGTACGTCGACGACGGCGGTGTACAGCCTGTTCGGCGACAAGGACCAGCTGCTGACGGCGATGTACACCGAGGGGTTCGCCTACCTCGGCCGGGCGCTGACGCGGGCACGCAAGGGCCCGCCACTGCACGCGCTCGGACTGCTCGGCGTGGCGTACCGGCGGTCCGCGCTGTCGCGACCGCACCTCTACGGGCTGATGTTCGGCAGGACGGCCCCCACCGGCGGCGCGCAACAGGTCGCCGACGCCGCCTTTCAGCCGCTGGTCGACGCGGTCCAGGACTGCCTCGACACCGGCGAGCTCAGAGGCGGTACGGCAGAGCGGATCGCGACCCACCTCTGGGCGGTGTCGCACGGCATGGTCAGCCTGGAGCTCGCGGGGCTGCTGCCAGGAACGCTCCGCAGTCGCGCCGACGCCTACCGCGACGCGCTCGTCCTGAGCGCCGCGCCGTTTCTCGGGTAACTGAGCGGGCAAGCGAAGGAGGAGGAAGGAGATCTGCCAATGCCTGCTCACGTGAAGAACGAGAAGCAGTACGAGGCCCTCAAGGACAAGGGCATGTCCAAGGAGCGTGCCGCGAAGATCGCGAACTCGCCCAAGGCATCGAGCCACGGCGGCAAGGCGAGCGGCAAGGGCGGCAGCAGCAAGCAGGGCGGGACGACCGCTCAGCACAAGGCGGCGGGCCGCAAGGGCGGCAAGGCCGCGGCCAAGAGCTGATGGCCAGCCAGAAGCAGGTCGCGGCGGCGAAGCGGAACGTCAAGAAGGCCCAGTCGGGCGCCCGTGCGAAGAAGTCCATCGCCTCGATGCCCAAGGCCACCCGGACCGCGCTCGGCAAGCAGGGCGCGGCCGTGGCGCAGCGCAAGCGCACGGGGGCCAAGGGGCCGAAGACCCGGGCCGAGCTCTACGAGCTGGCGACGAAGCGGGGACTGCGGGGCCGCTCCAAGATGGGGCGTGACGAGCTCGCGAGGGCGCTCGGCCAGTCATAGTGCTCACGCGTCGCCCGGGCGCCCGAGGGGTGCGCCCGGGCGGTGCGTCAGAGGTTGTCCGCGTACCTCAGCAGCGCGCCCACCCCGCCCTTCGGTGCCTGGTCCAGCTCGTGCGGGACGAGCTGCACGTCAGCACCCGTCCCAATCGCGGCCCGGATCAGCACGTCGACGAGCGGCCCGGACGACGGCATCGGCACGCCGAGGTCCGCCAGCTCCTCAGGCGTCATGCCGATCTGGTTGGCGTCCGGACCGAACCAGAGCACGTGGTCCTGGGGGA
>JBHEMB010000483.1:0-3451 GCA_046262855.1 Mycobacteriales bacterium
TGTGTGAGCGGCTGCTGGCCGACGGTCACGAGGTGCTCGCCCTCGACAACTTCCTGACGGGTACGCCGACCAACGTCGAGCACGTCATGGAGAACGACTCGTTCCGGCTGGTGAAGGCGGATGTCACCGACTACGTCCACGTGACGGGTCCGGTGGACCAGGTCATGCACTTCGCTTCCCCAGCCTCTCCGATCGACTATCTCCAACTGCCCATCGAAACCCTGAAAGTCGGGTCGACCGGAACCCTCCACGCGCTGGGGCTCGCCAAGGAGAAGGGCGCGCGGTTCCTGCTCGCGTCGACGTCCGAGACGTACGGCGACCCGCAGGTCCACCCGCAGCCGGAGACCTACTGGGGGCACGTGAACCCGGTTGGACCGCGGGGGGTGTACGACGAGGCGAAGCGGTACGCCGAGGCGCTGACCATGGCGTATCGCCGCACGCATGGGGTCGATACCGCGATCGTGCGGATCTTCAACACCCACGGTCCTCGGATGCGTCCGAACGATGGTCGGGCGATCCCCGCGTTCACGTCGCAGGCCCTGACTGGCAGACCGATCACAGTCGCTGGCGACGGGTCGCAGACCCGCTCCATCATCTACGTCGATGACCTCATCGAGGGCATCGTCCGGCTGCTCCGCTCCGATTTGCCCGGTCCGGTCAACATCGGCAACCCGCACGAGGTGTCGGTGCTCTTCCTCGCCGAAACGAACAAGCGCCTGACTAACAGCGACAGCGAGATCACGTTCATCGCGCGTCCTGTCGACGACCCAAGCATCCGCCAGCCGGATATCTCACAGGCGAAGCGGGAGCTCGGTTGGGAGCCGCTCGTCGGCTTTGAGCAGGGCCTCGCCCGCACGATCGAGTACTTCCGCTCTCATCCCGAGCTCGTCAGAGTCTGAGTCGGCCGGTATGTGCAGAAAGCCGGCGGACTGACTCGCGTCAGTAAGCGCCGCTACCCGTGAAGACAACCGACAGCGTGCGCAGCAGGATGAGGAAGTCGAGTGCCGGGGTCCAGTTCTCGACGTAATACAGGTCAAGCTGGAGGCGTTCCTCCCAGGTCACGTCGGATCGTCCGCTGACCTGCCACAGTCCGGTCATTCCCGGCTTCACCAGGTGCCGGCGCAAGTGGTGGTCTTCCATGCCGTCGAGTTGCTGCTCGAGAACCGGGCGGGGCCCGACGAGGGACATCTGACCCAGCAGCACGTTGAAGAGCTGTGGGAGCTCATCAAGAGACGTGCGCCGCAGGAGCCGTCCAAGGCCCGTAATACGCGGATCGTCGGGTGACTTGGAATGAAGGGTTTCGACGTTGAGGAGCGGCGCCGGGACATCGGTGCGCATCGTCCGGAACTTCCACATCCAGAAGTTGTCGCCATGCTTGCCGGGACGTTCTTGTCGGAAGAACACCGGGCCAGGGCTGCTGAGCCTGATGGCTACGGCGATCACGACCATCACCGGGGCGACTACGAGGAGATTGAGCAGGGCCAGAGCCCGGTCGAGCCCTCCTTTGAGGAGGCGCTTGGCGCCGCGGAAGAGCGGCTCCTCGACGTAAAGCATGCTCAGGCCTGCGACCGGGCGGACATGGATGCGTGGGCCAGCGATGTCGCTGATGGCAGGTGAGAGCATGAGATCGACACCACGGCCCTCGATCTCCCACGCGAGCTTCCGGAGGAAGCCAGTCGGCATGTCGGCCGATCCAGCGACGGCCACGGTGTCGGCATGGGTGCGCTCGATCGCGGCGATGATGTCTCCGAAATCGCCAACAACGGGGAGGTCGCCCCGTTGCCCGTCCGCGGCGGTGCCGCTGGTGCAGACCCCGACGACCTGGAAGCCGCATGATGCGGCCTGCACTTCGCGGACAACTCCTGCGACGGCATACGCCGGTCCGACAACGAGCATCCGGTGGAGCGCACGGCCTTTCGCCTGTGCCAATTGCACGCGTCGTCGGATGGCGAATCGGCCACCCGTCAGCGCAAGCGTCCCGCCCGGGACGACCGCGAGCAGGAACGATGGGTGAACCGACTCTCCTAGCAACGAGCACAGGACCGTGGCGATCGCAGCGAACCGCCATGAGCCGGTGAGGAGTCGCTTGTACTCGTCGAGGGCGTGCCCGAGCAGCCGAGACTCGTACGCATTGGATAGGCCGAGGATCGACAACCAGCCGGTGACCACGCCGAGGCCCGCGAGCCCGTCGTTGACGTGACCCACCAGGGGTCTGTCCGTGACGGCGACGATCACGAAGAGGACGACAGCCAGGATTGTCATGTCAATTAGGGGCAGCCAGAAGGCATACCGCCGCTCCCACGCAGGACGGGCCGCGTCAAGCGTGGTCCGGTTGGCTGCGCGCGTGGCTCGCCTCGAGCCAGGGCGGTCTTCGCGCACAGGGGACGGATGCTCCTGGGTGAGCAATCCCGGTTCGAGGTCGGCAGGCTGCCATGGGACGTGCGCGACCGACAGCGTTTGCCGGTCATCGGTCGTCGTCACGACGGCTCCTCGTGCGCGCGATTTGGGCCGGGGATGGGCGCGTCGGATGTCCTCCTGGACCCCCCAATGTGTCTAACGAGTGAGTTTCGAAAAGCTCGCGGTCAGTTCACGGAGATTTCATCGGGAAAGGCCAGTGGCTGGTCGAGCACCCTCAGGGAGGCTCCGGGTTCGGCCGGTTGCAGTATGTGAAGGACCAGGGTCGTTGATCCACCCGGGGGCAACCAGACAGCCGTGGTGAGAACGCTGAGACCCTTTTCCGTCTCGGACGTCATGCTCAGGGGCTTCCCGTCGAGGATTGCTCTCTCCAGAACGCCGCCGCGGGCGAGATAGGTGGACACTGCTAAACGCACCGTGCCGGGCTTTAGCGGTCGGCCGTCGGCGATGTCTACGTCTGGGGCGACGTACAGCGGCAGGCCGCTTACAGGTGCCGTGTTGGTCAGCCGGATCGTGACGGTGGCCTGCTGCACGGGCTGGGGTCCGTGCCCTAGCCCGAGGTCGAGCTGGGTCGTTGGCGGGGCGCCTGAGTACTGGATGGACTTTCGGACGTAGTAGCAGAGCTTGCTCGCGACGGCTTCCTGCATCATGACGCCAAGCAGGGGACGGGCTTCTTGCGGCAGTGCGGCGGCCAGCGGCGTGCTGGCGAGCACCTGCTGCTCGGCTTCGTGAGCGGAGTACAGGGCCAGGTGCCGGGTCACGATGCTGTGCCCGAGTCGCTCGGCGAGCGCGCTCGTGCCGCCCCGTCCTGCAATCACGGCGTCGAGGACGGCGTGCGCTGCGTCAACGAGCGCCTCGGTGCGCCGATCCTTATTCGGGTACAGGGCGTAGACATCGGCGAGGGAGTACTTGACGAACTGCCCGCCGCTGAGCTGGTGACCCTTCTTGTCTGTGACCGGGCCGGTCGCGTCCAGGACCCAGCCAAGCGCGATGGGATCTACGGAGAGCACGCCATCAAGTCGCTCGCCATCATGCG
>JBHEMB010000484.1:0-3449 GCA_046262855.1 Mycobacteriales bacterium
GCCCAGTAGACCTCCTTGCGTCGCGCATCGGTGACCACCGCTGTGTTGGGGGCTCGCATCCCCTCGAGCGAGCAGACGCCGCGGACCGGGAGACCGAGCGCGTCGGCGTACGCGGCGGCGGAGACGATGCCGACCCGCAGCCCTGTGAACGGACCGGGGCCGACCCCCACCACCACCTCGTCGGGGGTGCCGTGCCGCAGCACCGCGGCCATGTTGACCGACAGCAGCTCCCCGTGCCGCTTCGCGTCGATCGCGACCTGCTCGGCGACCACGACGCCGTCCCGCACCAGTCCCGCCGTGACCGCGGGCGTCGAGGTGTCGACGACGAGGGAGAGCACCCTCCGAAGGCTAGTCGGGCGTCAGTCCCTGTACTGCGCGACCAGCTCCCTCTTGAGGATCTTGCCGGACGGGCCGAGCGGCAGCGCGTCCGCGAAGATCACCTTTCGCGGGTACTTGTACGCCGCGAGGTGCTCCTTGCCGTAGCCGATGATCTCCTGCTCGGTGGCGGTGCCGTCGAGCACGACCACGGCACAGACCTCCTCGCCGTACTGCTCGTCAGGGATCCCGATCACGGCGACCTGCCCGACCGCCGGGTGCCGGAGCAGCACCTCCTCGACATCGCGCGGGTAGACGTTGTAGCCCCCGCGGATGACCATGTCCTTCTTGCGGTCCACGATCGAGACGTAGCCGTCGGCGTCCTTGGTGCCGAGGTCTCCGGTCCGGAACCAGCCGTCCACGATCGCCGCCGCGGTCGCCTCCGGCTTGTTGAGGTAGCCCTTGAAGACGTTGTGCCCCCGCACGACGATCTCGCCGAGCTCGCCGGTGGGCAGCAGCTCGATCGCGTCGTCGACCTCCGCCTTGGCGATCTCGACCTCGACTCCCCAGATGGACTTGCCGACCGTTCCGGCCTTCGGCGGGAACCCCTTCTGGTTGAACGTCGCGACCGGCGAGGTCTCCGTGAGCCCGTACCCCTCGAAGATGTTGGTGCCGAACACCTCGGCGAACTTCTCCAGCACTGCCAGGGGAAGTGCTGCGCCGCCTGACAGGGCGGACTGCAGCTGCGGCCGCAGGTCCGACGTCTTCGCCGCCTCGATGAGGGCGACGTACATGGTCGGGACGCCCATGAAGATCGTGCACTCGTTGTCGACCAGCAGCTGCAGCGCCGTAGGCCCGTCGAACCTGGGCAGCAGCACGACGGTTGCCCCGACGTAGAAGGCCGTGTTCATGCAGCAGGTCTGCCCGAAGGTGTGGAACAGCGGGAGGCAGCCGAGGACGGTGTCCGCCTCCGAGATGTTGAAGCTGTGCTGCGCGCTGACGACGACGTTCATCGTGACGTTGAAGTGCGTGAGCTCAGCGCCCTTCGGCTTCCCGGTGGTGCCGCTCGTGTAGAGGATGACGGCCGTGTCGTCGGGCTCGCGCGGCGCGATGGCATCGATGGGCTCCACCTCGAAAGCGCGGTTGTCGATCCGCTCGATGGTGGCGTCCCCACCGTCCATCACGGCCAGGACGGGTACGCCGGCGAGCTCGGCGCCCTTGGCTCCCTCACCCAGCAGAGGGGCGGCGCAGACCAGCACCTTGGCGCCGGAGTCCGCCAGCACGTACTCGATCTCCTCGGCCTTCAGCAGCGCGTGCACGGGCACGGCTACGCCCCCGAGCGCGAGCGTGCCGAAGTACGCGAGCGGGAAGTGCGGCGTGTTGGGCAGCAGCAGGGCCACCTTGTCGCCGGGGCCCACACCGTGCTCGCGGAGCACCGCGGCGTACTGCTTCGCGTGGCCCCACAGCTGGGAGTAGGTGAGCCGCAGGTCGCCGAGCACGACGGCGTCGTTGTCGGGGAAGCGGACGGCGGACTCGGCGAGGATGCTGGCGATCGTCAGGGACATGCCGGGATCTTGGCCCAACTGCGGCCCGTGCGCGAGTCCGGCGGCTCAGAGGTCGGGCGCGCCGCCGGCCCACCGGGGTCCGATCGCCTCGACGGTGACCGTCCGGGTGTCGTCGTCGTGCCGCTCGAGCCGGATCTCGAGATGGCTGTCGGAGAGCTGCTCGACCAAGCCCTCGCCCCACTCGACGACCACCACCGAGGAGTCGATCTCCTCGTCGAGGTCGAGGTCGTCCAGGGCGACCGGGCCGGCGTCCCGCAGCCGGTAGGCGTCGACGTGCACGAGCGGCGTCGGGCCCTTGTGCACCCGGGCGATGACGAACGTCGGGCTGGTCACGCGACCGCTGACACCGAGCCCTTCGCCGATGCCCTGCGTCAGCGCGGTCTTGCCTGCGCCGAGCGGACCCGACACCACCACGAGATCGCCCGGCCGGAGCACCCCGGCCAGCCGGCGTCCGAACGCGCGGGTGTCCTCGACGGTGGTGAGCCTCACGTCACCAGTCTCACCGCGAGCGCAAGGTCCTCGCGCAACCGGGTCATCGCCTCGCCGAGCGGCCCGCCTCGGAGCGCCGCAGCGGGGTGGTACGTCGGAAGCACCCGGCGACCGTCGACGTCGTGCACCCGACCCCGAACCGCCCCCAAGGTGGTCTTGCCGAGGAACCACGTGGTGGCCGACAGCCCGAGCGTGACGACCAGTTCCGGCGACATCTCGTCCAGCTGGCGGGTCGTCCACGGCCGGCAGTTCGCGGTCTCCGTCCGGCTCGGGACCCGGTTGCCGGGGGGCCGGCACTTCACCGTGTTGATGACCGCGACCGCTGCGCGCGAGGTACCCGCCTCGAGCAGCAGCTTGTCCAGCAGCTGGCCGCTACGACCGACGAACGGCACGCCGGTCTCGTCCTCGACGGCACCGGGGGCCTCTCCGACGATCACGAGCCGGGCATCGGAGGGCCCGCTGCCGACCACCACCTGGGTGCGGGAGCCCGCGAGCTCGGCGCACAACGTGCACGCGCGGACGGCGTCCGCGAGCGAGAGCTCAGCCGGCACGGGCCGCTGACCTCGATGCCCGCCGCAGCAGGGCACGCAGGTGAAGGGTGACCATCGCGGCCTTCTCCAGCTGCACCATGTGTCCCGCGCCCTCGACCACGACGAGCTGGGCGTCCGGCAGCGCGGCGGCAATCGTGCGGCTGTGGGCGAGCGGGGTGATGACGTCCTTGCTGCCGATCAGGACGAGGGTCTCGACGTCGCGCAGGACCGCCAGTGCCTCGAGCTTGTCGTGGCTCATGAAGGTGTCGTAGAACTCCGCGATCACGTCGACAGGCGTGTCCGCGGTCATCTTCTCCACGAACTCGACGAGGGAGGGGCTCACGTCCTCCACCCCGAAGGCCGCGCGGCGGGTGGCGACGAAGGCCAGGTCCGTGCCCAAGCGTCGGCCGCCCTCGAACAGCTGCGGGCGCCCTCGCATCCCGCGGGTGAGGTACCGCACCACCCTGCCGGTGACGTGCTTCATGGCGGCCGGCAGCCCGAAGGTGACCGAGGCGAGCTTGCCCGTGGACGTGCCGATCAGAGCGACGCC
>JBHEMB010000485.1:0-4220 GCA_046262855.1 Mycobacteriales bacterium
GCCCTGCACGAAGCCGGCATCCTGGAGCGGTACGGCGTGGAGCTCATCGGTGCCGATGTCGACGCGATCCGTCGCGGCGAAGACCGGCAGGCCTTCAAGGACGTGGTCGAGGCGATCGGCGCGGAGAGCGCGCGCAGTGCGGTCTGCCACACCATGGACGAGCTGCTCGCCGCCGTCGAGGACCTCGGCTACCCCGTGGTCGTCCGGCCCTCCTTCACCATGGGCGGCGCCGGCGGTGGCATCGCCTTCGACGAGGACCAGCTGCGCCGCATCGGCGGGGGCGGGCTGCACGCCAGCGCGACCACCGAGGTGCTGCTCGAAGAGTCGATCCTCGGCTGGAAGGAGTACGAGCTCGAGCTGATGCGCGACAAGAACGACAACGTCGTCGTGATCTGCTCGATCGAGAACCTCGACCCCCTCGGCGTCCACACCGGCGACTCGATCACGGTCGCTCCCGCGATGACGCTGACCGACCGCGAGTACCAGAAGCTGCGGGACATCGCGATCGACGTCATCCGCGAGGTCGGCGTCGACACCGGCGGCTGCAACATCCAGTTCGCGGTCAACCCCGAGGACGGCCGCATCATCGTCATCGAGATGAACCCGCGGGTCTCGCGGTCCAGTGCATTGGCCTCCAAGGCCACCGGCTTCCCGATCGCGAAGATCGCGGCCAAGCTGGCGATCGGGTACACCCTGGACGAGATCCCCAACGACATCACCCGCGTGACCCCCGCGTCCTTCGAGCCGACCCTCGACTACGTGGTCGTGAAGATCCCGCGGTTCGCGTTCGAGAAGTTCCCCGGCACCGATCCCGAGCTGACCACGACGATGAAGTCGGTCGGCGAGGCCATGAGCATCGGCCGTTCCTTCGTCGAGGCACTGCAGAAGGCGATGCGCTCGCTGGAGCAGTCGCCGAGCGGCTTCTGGGCCCAGCCGGACCCGTCGCTGACCAAGGCCGAGTGCCTCCAGGCCATCCGGACACCGACCGACGGCCGACTCCACATCGTCGAGCTGGCGCTGCGTCTCGGTGCGTCGGTCGAGGAGGTCTTCGAGGCAACCAAGATCGACCGATGGTTCCTCGACCAGCTGCTGCAGCTGACCGAGCTGCGCCAGCGGCTGGAGACCGAAGAGCTGTCAGAACCCTTGCTGCGCAAGGCAAAGCGCCTCGGCACGAGTGACCGTCAGATCGCCGCGGTCACCGGCCGCACGGAGCGTGAGGTCCGAGACCTGCGGCACGCGGCAGGAATCCGTCCCGTCTACAAGACCGTCGACACCTGCGCTGCGGAGTTCGCCGCGGAGACGCCGTACCACTACTCCTCCTACGACGAGGAGAACGAGGTCGCGCCCTCGTCCAAGGACAAGGTGCTCATCCTCGGCAGCGGTCCCAACCGCATCGGCCAGGGCATCGAGTTCGACTACGCCTGCGTGCACGCGTCCTTCGCGCTGCGCGACGCCGGCTTCGAGACGGTGATGGTCAACTGCAACCCGGAGACCGTCTCCACCGACTACGACACGAGCGACCGGCTCTACTTCGAGCCGCTCACCGTGGAGGACGTCCTCGAGGTCGTGCACGCCGAGCAGGCGTCCGCCGAGGCAGGAGGCGGCACCCTGCGTGGCGTCGTCGTGCAGCTCGGTGGGCAGACGCCGCTGCGGCTCGCACAGGAGCTCAAGGACTGCGGCGTTCCGATCGTCGGCACCAGCCCGGAGGCGATCCACCTCGCCGAGGACCGCGACGCCTTCGGCAAGGTGATGACCGAGGGCGGCCTGCCGTCGCCGAAGTCGGGCATGGCCACGTCGTACGACGACGCCTCCCGGATCGCGACCGACGTCGGCTACCCGGTGCTGGTGCGACCGTCGTACGTGCTCGGCGGCCGCGGGATGGAGATCGTCTACAGCGACGAGATGCTGCGCGACTACATGGACCGCAGCACCATCGTCGGCCCCGACACCCCGGTCCTCGTGGACCGGTTCCTCGAGGACGCCGTCGAGATCGACGTCGACGCGCTGTACGACGGCGAGGAGCTCTACCTCGGTGGCGTCATGGAGCACATCGAGGAGGCCGGGATCCACTCCGGCGACTCGGCCTGCGCGCTGCCGCCCATCACGCTGGGCAAGATGGACCTCGACCGAATCCGCTCCAGCACCGAGGTGATCGCGAAGGGCGTCGGCGTACTGGGGCTGCTGAACGTGCAGTACGCCCTGAAGGATGACGTCCTCTACGTGCTCGAGGCCAACCCGCGTGCCAGCCGCACAGTGCCGTTCACCAGCAAGGCCACCGCCGTCCCGCTCGCCAAGGCCTGTGCCCGCGTCATGCTCGGGGCGACCATCGCCGAGCTGCGAGCCGAAGGCCTGCTCCCGGCGGTCGGCGACGGCGGTCACATGCCGCTCGACGCACCGATCTCCGTGAAGGAGGCTGTGCTCCCGTTCGGCCGGTTCCGCGGGGTCGACACCATCCTCGGCCCCGAGATGAAGAGCACCGGTGAGGTCATGGGCATCGACGTGGTCTTCGGCACCGCGTTCGCCAAGAGCCAGACCGCCGCCTACGGGGACCTGCCCACCAAGGGCCGGGTGTTCGTGTCCGTCGCCAACCGCGACAAGCGCGCGATGATCTTCCCGGTGAAGCGGCTGTCCGACCTGGGCTTCGAGATCCTCGCCACCGAGGGCACCGCCGAGGTGCTGCGCCGCAACGGTGTGATCGCCCGGGTCGTCGGCAAGCACTCGCACGGGCTCGGCGACGACGTCGTGCCCATGGTGCTGGCGGGCGAGATCGACCTCATCTTCAACACACCCTTCGGCGTCGGCGCCCGGCTCGACGGCTACGAGATCCGCACGGCCGCGGTCACGCGAGGGGTCCCGTGCATCACGACGATCCAGGGCGCGGCGGCCTGCGTGCAGGGCATCGAGGCCCTCGTCCGCGGCGACATCGGCGTCAAGTCGCTGCAGGAGCACCATGTTGTCCTGCGTGCTGCGCGCGACGTTGTCCAGCGCGCTGCGCGCGACGTCGTCCTGGGCGCCGGGCGCGACGGAGCCATCACCGCGGCGAGGGAGGTCTGATGCCGGTCCAGGTACAAGGCGAGGTCCTGTCCGTCCGCAAGGTCGGGGCCTACACGGCCATGACCGTCGTCGCTCCGGGCATGGCGGAACTGACCCGTCCTGGTCACTTCGTGGCGGTCCAGGTCGGCGGCCCCGAGTCGAGCATGCTGCTGCGCCGGGCGTTCGCGATCTACGACGTCAAGGAGCGCGGCGTCTACGGCGGCACGGTGGAGTTCATCTTCGCGGTCCACGGCAAGGGCACCGCGTGGCTGGCCCGCCGCCGCCCTCAGGACAAGCTCGACCTGGTGGGGCCGCTCGGGAAGCCGTTCCGGCTGCCGGCCCAGCCGGTGAACGCGACGCTCGTGGGGGGCGGCTACGGCAGCGCCCCGCTGCTCCCGCTGGCCAGCTCGCTGCGGGACCGTGGCTGCCGCGTCGACTTCGTGCTGGGCGCTGCGGGCGCCGACCGGCTGTTCGGGCAGCTCGACGCGAAGCGGATCGCCACCAGCATCGAGGTGACGACCGATGACGGCTCGCAGGGGCGTCGCGGTCGCGTCAGCGACGTGCTCCCTGAGCTGCTCGACCGGACTGCCGCCGACGTCGTCTACGCCTGCGGGCCGATGGCGATGCTCCAGGCCGTGACCGAGATCTCCACCGCCCGCGGGATCCCGTGCCAGGTGGCCGTCGAGGAGTCGATGGCCTGCGGCATCGGGGTGTGCATGACCTGCGTGCTGCCCGTCGTCGGTGACGACGGGAGCACCCGGATGGTCAGGTCCTGCGTCGAGGGTCCGGTCTTCCTCGGGGACAGGGTCCGCTGGGACGATGTCGGCAGCGTCCCCGAGGACGTCGTCGGCTCCATCACCGCACCCTCCGGACAGCTGCTCACCACCGACCAGAGGTCGCGATGACCATGACAGAGCTCACCGTCCGCAAGACTGACGAGGTGTTCCAGCGGCCCGAGGTGGACCTCACCACGAAGCTGGGGTCGGTCACGTTCCCCAACCCGGTGTTCACCGCGAGCGGCTGCGCCGCCGCCGGGCAGGAACTCGACCAGTTCTTCGACGTATCCGCCCTCGGCGGGGTAGTGACGAAATCCATCATGTTGGCGCCGCGATCGGGTCGGCCGACGCCGCGGATGGCCGAGACGCCGAGCGGAATGCTCAACTCGATCGGGCTGCAGGGCCCAGGCA
>JBHEMB010000486.1:0-2589 GCA_046262855.1 Mycobacteriales bacterium
CTCGACGAGAAGGCGCTGAAGAAAGGCCGGTACGGCGGGATCCTCGGCGTCGGCCAGGGGTCCGTGAACCCCCCACGGCTGGTGCACCTGTCCTACCGCGGCCCTGGTTCGAGCACGAAGGTGGCGCTCGTCGGCAAGGGCATCACGTTCGACTCCGGCGGCATCTCGATCAAGCCGGCCGCCGGCATGGAGGAGATGAAGTCCGACATGGGGGGTGCGGCCGCCGTGATCGCCGCGGTGTCCGCCGTGGCGCAGCTGAAGCTGCCGATCGATGTCGAGGCGTGGGTCCCGATGGCGGAGAACATGCCGAGCGGGTCGGCCATCCGGCCCTCCGACGTGCTCGTCATGCGCAAGGGCACCCGGGTCGAGGTGAACAACACCGACGCGGAGGGCCGGCTGATCCTCGCCGATGCGATAGCCCGGGCGTGCGAGGACGAGCCCGACTACGTCATCGACGTGGCAACGCTGACCGGCGCTCAGGTCGTGGCGCTCGGCACCCGGACCTCCGGCGTGATGGCCAACGACGACGACTTCCGCACCTCGATCGTCGCGGCCGCGGAGACGGCCGGTGAGTCGATGTGGCCGATGCCGCTGCCCGCCGACCTGCGCAAGGGGCTCGACTCCGACATCGCGGACATGGTCAACACCGGCCCGCGCGAAGGCGGCATGCTCACCGCGGGACTGTTCCTCAAGGAGTTCGTCTCCGACGGGGTGACGTGGGCGCACCTCGACATCGCCGGGCCGGCGTACAACTCGGGCGGGCCGTACGGCTACACCCACCCGGGCGGCACCGGCGCCGCGGTCCGCACCTTCGTGCAGCTGCTGGACGAGCTCAGCTCGCGCTGACCTGCCGCATACGCCCGACGATCACCCGACTGGCCCTGTGGGCGGCGGGAGCTCGCGTCGATACGAGTGCTGTGAACCTCCTCGATGTCCTCGCCCAGAAGGCCCGCGTCGCCGGCCTCGTCGCCGCCGCCTGCGCCGTCACCGGGGTAGCGACCGCCGCGGCCGTCGCACCGTCGTTCAGCAACGTCGACTCCTCCACGGACGTCGTCGCGACCGCGTCGCCCTCCGTGTCACCCTTCGAGTCGCCTGCGGCCTCGCCGTCGGCCAGCCCGGCCGCCGAGGACGACGACGCGGTCACGGCCACCCCGGCGGCGTCGACGTCGCCCAAGCCGTGCCCCTCCGACGTCGCCAACCACGGCGCCTACGTCTCCTCGGTCGCCAAGGATCACAGCACCACGGGCCGCGAGCACGGGAAGGCGGTGTCCGAGGCAGCGCACTCCGACTGCGGCAAGACCTCCGCAGCCAGCCCGGAGCCCTCCGAGAGCGCGGACGGGTCCGGCGCCAAGAAGCACCGTCCGGCGAAGAAGCACGGCAAGCCCCACCACGACTGATCCCCCCGGGCACACTGACGGCCGGCTCCCTATCGGGGAACCGGCCGTCAGCGCCTGGGTCAACGAGCGCGCTGGGGCGCCCATACCGGCCTGATTCGCCGTGCGGGGAGGATCTCCTCCTTGGTTGCGGCAACTTTTCCCGCGTGTTGCTGCCCCCCTTGCGTGGCTCCGCGCCGGACCGGTGCGCAGTCCCCGAAGGGTCAGCGCTCGCCGGCGGCGCGCTTCTCGGCGTTGCGGGCGGCGGTCCAGTCGCGCATCCGCTGCGGGTAGCCGGTCGCCGCCACGTCGTAGACGGGGATCGCGAGCTTGCGGCCGAGGTCGAAGGCGACCTTCGGTGACGGCACGCGACGGCGCGTCCACTCACCGTCGTTGGCCACGAGCACGAGCGTCGTGGACGTGGTCATCGTCTGCGGCTCCACGAAGCCCTCGACGCCGCCGCGGGAGCCCGCGAACGCGCTCAGGTGCGCGACGTCGTCGTCCCCACCCGTGCGGATGGTGCCGGTGCGCGGCTTGCGGGAGAACAGTCCCACCGGTCAGCTCCTGGGAATGGGCGGGGGCGTTGCCACCCTGTACTGGTACGAGTGGAAGGATGCCATGCGGCAGGCCCACATCGCCTGACCGTGAGACCGACTAGCAAGAGCCCGGCTGAAGGAGCACGCAGCAGTGACAACCGTCGACCTCGTCGTCCTGGGCGGAGGCAGCGGCGGTTACGCCGCAGCGCTTCGTGCATCGGAGCTCGGCATGAGCGTCGTCATGGTGGAGGCGGACAAGGTCGGTGGCACCTGCCTGCACCGCGGCTGCATCCCCACCAAGGCGCTGCTGCACTCGGCCGAGACGGTCGAGGTGATCAAGGACGCAGCTCAGTTCGGCATCCAAGGCACCTTCCAGGGCGTCGACATGGCAGGCGTCAACGCCTACAAGGACAAGGTCGTCGAGGGCCTCTACAAGGGGCTGAGCGGCCTGGTGAAGAGCCGCAGCATCGAGGTCGTGCAGGGCTGGGGCCGGCTCGTGTCCCCGACGGCGGTCGAGGTCGACGGCCGGACTATCGAGGCCAAGCACGTGCTGCTGGCGACCGGTTCGGTCCCCCGGTCGCTTCCCGGCCTGGAGATCGACGGGGTCCGGGTCATCACCTCCGACCAGGCCCTGGACCTCGACCGGGTCCCTGCCAGCGCGATCGTGCTGGGCGCCGGGG
>JBHEMB010000487.1:0-3050 GCA_046262855.1 Mycobacteriales bacterium
ACACTGGCGACAGCGCCGTGCTCAGGACCCCGGCGGGTACGACGGTCGACACCTGCACGTGGGCCGGCGGCAGTCCCGGCTACACCTACTGCTGAACCCTCACAAGGTGACGGCGCGCATCTCCGCAGCGGGGCCGACGATGCGGACGACGCCGTCCTGGCTGAGCGGCGTACCTTGCCTGCCGGACCCACCCGTCGAGCAGAGGAGATGACCCCGGTGCGCTTCAGCGAGGAGCACAACGCCTTCCGGAAGGTGGTGCGCGACGTCGTCGAGCGGGAGATCACGCCGCACATCGACGACTGGGAGCAGGCCGGTATCTTCCCGGCGCACGAGCTGTTCCCGAAGCTCGGGGCGCTCGGTCTGCTGGGTCTGGAGTACGACCCGGCGTACGGCGGGCAGGGGGCCGACCATCTGTTCACGGTCATCGCGTGCGAGGAGCTGGCCCGCTGCGGCGCCGGCGGCGTCGCCATGGGGATCGGCGTGCAGAGCAGCATGGCCACGCCGTCGCTGGCGAAGTACGGCAGCGAGGAGCTGAAGCAGAAGTACCTCGTCCCAGCGATCGCGGGCACCCAGGTCTGCTCCATCGCCGTCACCGAGGCCGGCGCCGGCTCGGACGTCGCGTCGATCCGCACGAGGGCGGTCCGCGACGGCGACGAGTGGGTCCTGAACGGCAGCAAGCTGTTCATCACCAACGGCACGCAGGCCGACTGGATGTGCGTGCTCGCGCGGACCTCCGACGAGGGCGGCTACCGGGGGATGTCGCAGCTCATCGTCGAGACGTCGAGCCCGGGATTCACCGTTTCCCGCAAGCTCGGCAAGCTCGGACAGCGCTCATCGGACACCGCGGAGCTCGTCTTCCAGGACGTGCGGGTCCCGGTCGAGAACATCATCGGGACCGAGGGCCGCGGGTTCCAGCAGCAGATGTCGCAGTTCGTCATCGAGCGGATGTTCGCCGCGTACGGCTCACCGGTGTCCTGCCGGCGCGCACTGGAGAGGACCCGCGACTACCTCAAGCAGCGCGAGGCCTTCGGCAAGCCGCTCATCCAGAACCAGTACATCGCCTTCCGGCTCGCCGAGCTGTCCGCCCAGATCGACCTGGTGCAGGCGCACAACTACGCCTGCGCCGAGGCCTACATGGCCGGTGAGGACCCCACCCGGTACGCCACCGTCGCGAAGCTCATGACGGGAAGGCTGGCCCGGGAGGTCGCCGACACCTGCCTGCAGTTCTACGGCGGCATGGGCTACATGGAGGAGACGTGGACCTCGCGGTTCTTCCGTGACAGCCGGCTGCTCTCGATCGGCGGCGGCGCCGACGAGGTCATGCTCCAGGTGCTCGCCCAGCTGGACGGCTTCGCCTAGCCCCAAGCCGCGGAACTGTCGGACACCCGACAGTTCCGCGAGGCAGGTCCCGCGCGTGTGCGAACGTGAGCAGCCTGCTGGAAGGGGACGCGGCGATGCGGGTAGGACGATTCGCGGTCGTAGTGGGGTGCACAGCTCTTGTCCTGGGCATGAGCCCTCCTGCGTATGCCGCTTCAGCGGTCGACCGGAAGGCGAACAGCCCCGAGGTCTCAGGTGATCCGGCCTCGGACACCACGGCGCGGTTCCCCACGAACAAGCAGAACGAGCCGACCATCGCCGTGAACCCGCTCGACCCGAGTCGTCTGATCGCCGGGTCGAACGACGAGCAGCGGCAGCCACCCTGCGGTCCCGGTCCAGTGCGCGGTTTCGACGCGGACCCGAGCGACTGCTCGTTCTTCCCGAACGTCGGTACGTCCGGCATCTACACCTCGAGCGACGGCGGGGGCACGTGGACCAACCGGGGCCTCCTCGACGACCAGCCGTCGTGGAGCTCGCTGCCCGTCGGCCAACGGCTGGTCTCCGATGGCGACCCGGTGATCGTCTACGGGCCGCGCCCTGACGCAGCGGGCCGGTTCAGCTACAGCAACGGCGCGCGTGCCTACTACGCCACGCTCGCCTCGTACTTCAACAATGCCGGTCCGAACCCGCCGCAGAAGCTGCCCGAGTACCTCGCGGTGTCCTACAGCGACGACGACGGCGCGACGTGGTCCGCACCGGTGCTCGCCACCACCAAGGAGAACCCCAACGACTTCAACGACAAGGAGTCGATCTGGGCGGACGACCTCCCCAGCTCCCCGTACTTCGGGCGGGTCTACGTGAGCTGGACCGAGTTCCGCTCGTACGGGGTCTCCGAGCCCGTGATGGTCTCGGTCTCCACCGACGGCGCACGGAGCTTCAGCAAGCCGAAGCAGCTGTCGCCGGCCGGCAACAACGGCACCGGCAACGGCCGGCAGGGGTCCGCGGCGCGTTCCGGTCCGGACGGCACCGCGTACGTGGCCTGGGAGCAGGGCGCTTGGCAGGTCCTCTCGCGCAGCACCGACGGCGGAACGACGTGGACCCGGCCGGTGAACATCGGCCCCTTGAGCGACGCGCCGGATCCCCTCCCGGGCAGCAACTTCCGCACCGACAGCTTCCTGAGCATCGCGGCGGATCCGAGAGTCGGGAGCACCACGCTGTACGCCTCGTGGGTCAACAACACCCCCGCAGGAACCAGGGCCGTGTTCACCACCTCGACGAACCGCGGCGGGTCCTGGTCGGGTCTGCAGACCTTGAGCACACCAGCCGAGGGTGACGCCTTCTTCCAAGGACTGGACGTCGCGCCGGACGGACGGGTCGACCTGGCGTACCAGGCGCAGCACGCGATCAACCCGGCCACGTTCGGTACCGGGAACGCGGCCATCGACAGCTGGTACCTGAGCAAGCCGGCCGGCGGGTCCTGGTCGGCCCCCACGAAGGTGTCGACGGCCTCCAGCGATCCGTCCGCGAGTGCCCAGAACAACCTGCAGCGGCAATTCTTCGGCGACTACAACACCCTCGTGTCGAGCGCCGCGAACGCATGGTTCATCTGGACCGACACCCGCAACGGCCAGGGCTGCCCTGCCGTCGACGCCTACCAGCACTACCTGGTCGACAACGGCCTGGCGGTGCGTGGCGACATGGGTGACCGGCTCGCCGCGCGGTCAGGGGCTGAC
>JBHEMB010000488.1:0-5353 GCA_046262855.1 Mycobacteriales bacterium
GTACGGCGGGCAGCGTTCGGTCTCGACGGCGCGCGTGAGGAGCTGCGGCGCTCGCGCGCGCACCTCGAGCACCTGGCGACCCACGACCACCTGACGGACCTGCCGAACCGGCGGGCCCTCGAGAAGGCGCTCGACGACCTGGTGCACGGGTGCCAGCTGCGCCAGCAGCACGGGGCCGTGCTCGTCATCGACCTCGACGGGTTCAAGTACGTCAACGACTCCCGCGGCCACGCCGTCGGGGACCTCGTGCTCATGCGCGTCGCCGACCTGCTCCGGCGGACGTTGCGGCCCAGCGACCTGCTCGGCCGGCTCGGCGGCGACGAGTTCGCTGTGCTGCTCAGCGACACGACACCCGCGGAGGCCGAGCAGGTCGTGCAGCGGGTCCTGGACGCGTTGCGCAGCGGCAACCTGCTCGTCGAGGGAAACCGCATCGTGCGCTCGACGGCGTCCATCGGCCTCGCCGTCTTCGGCTGGGACACCCGGCTCACCGGGGCGCAGCTGCTGGTCGACGCGGACGTCGCGATGTACGACGCCAAGGAGGCCGGGCGTGACCGGCATGCCCTGTCGAGCGGCAGCGACCCGCACCAGATCGAGCTGCGGGAGCGGCACAGCTGGCTGGAGCGGCTCCGGGACGCCCTGGAGAACGACCGCTTCGTGCTGCTCGGACAACCCATCCTCGACCTCCGTACCGGACAGGTGTCCCGCCACGAGCTGCTGCTGCGGATGATCGCGGAGGACGGGACCCTCGTGCCGCCGGGCGCCTTCCTTGGGCTCGCGGAGCGGGCCGGCGTCATCGGGGCCATCGACCGCTGGGTGCTGCGCCGGGCGTTCGCGATGCTGCGGGCGGCGCAGGCGGCCGGTGAGCGACCGCAGTTCTGCGTGAACCTCTCGGGGCCCTCCGTCGGCGACGCGGAGGTGCTGGCCCTCGTGGAGGCGGAGCTGGCCACCCTGACGCATCCCCGCAACGCGCTCGTCGTCGAGGTGACGGAGACCGCCGCGGTGGTGGACCTGGACCGGGCTCGGCTGTTCGCCAACCGGCTGCGCGACCTCGGCATCCGGCTGGCCCTCGACGACTTCGGCTCGGGCTACGGCTCCTTCGCCTACCTCAAGGAGCTGCCGTTCGACATCCTCAAGATCGACGGGCAGTTCATCCGCCGGCTGGTCCACAGCATCGAGGACCAGGCGGTCGTCACGGCGCTCGTGACGATCGCGCGGGCGCTGGAGAAGCAGACCGTCGCGGAGTTCGTCGAGGACGAGGAGACCCTCGTGATGCTGCGTGCGCTCCGGGTGGACTACGCGCAGGGATACGTCATCGGCAAGCCTGAGTCAGTTCTCGAGAGCATGGGCTAACGCGGCGTCGACGTCGCGATCCGCGAACGCGAAGCCGCTGCTCTCGAGCACCTCGGGAACCACGCGCTGGCCACTGACCACTTCGCCGGCGAACTCGCCCAGGGCGAGCCGTAGCGCCGCACCCGGCACCCCTACGGGGAGCGTCGGCCGGTGGACCGCACGGCCGAGCGCCTTCGTGTAGTCGCGGTTGGTCACCGCCAGGGGGGCCACCACGTTCACGGGTCCGCTCGCGTCGGCGGTCAGCAGGTGAACGATCGCCGCGACCTCGTCGCGGATGCTGATCCAGGAGACCCACTGCCGGCCGTCGCCCAGCGGTGCGCCCAGGCCGGCTCTGAACAGCGGCAGCTGCCGGGCGAGCGCCCCTCCCCGGCGGGACTGGACGATGCCGGTGCGGAGGTGGACCACCCGGGCGTGCCGGTCCGCCGCCTCCGTCGCCCGCTCCCACCGGACGCAGACCTCGGCCAGGAAGCCGCTGCCCGCCGCTGCCATCTCGTCCAGGACCCGGTCGGCCGCGTCGCCGTAGATGCCGACGGCGCTGCCGCTCAGCAGCACCGGCACGCCGGCGTGCGCAACCGCGCTCGCGACGGCCTTCGTGCTGTTGACCCTGCTCTCGAAGATGACCTTCTTGTAGGCCGCGGACCAGCGCTTGTCCCCGACGCCCGCGCCGGCCAGATGCACCAGCGCGTCGAGGTCGCCGACAGCGTCGGGGGCGAGGGTCGTGGCGTCCCACTGGCGCTCGCCCGCGGACTCGGGGGGTTTGCGCACGAACCGGATCACGTCGTGGCCGGCCGCCGCGAGCGCCGGCGCCAGCGCCGTACCGATCAAGCCCGACGCCCCCGTGATCCCGACCCTCATCCCCTCATCCTCCTCCTTGCGTCATCGCAAGTGGCCCCTTGAGCTGGCGTGGTGGTGATGACGTAAGGAGAGGTCAGGGGGTGAGCTTGGCGGCGGCCCAGGGGCCGAGGTCGAGCTCGACGCGGCCCCACAGCCCGAGCAGCAGGTCGCTCACCGTGCCGTGCGCCGTCTGCACGGGGCGGCCGTCGCCGAACACCCAGGCACGCTCAGGGCTGATGAGCCGGAGCGTCCCGTCGGGGATCTGGGTGCGGCCGGTCGCGATCTGCCGCGGCAGGAAGAAGTCGAGCACCTCGTCGATGCCGTCTTCCGCGACGTCCCGCTCGAGTCGGTACGGCTGCACGTCCCACCGGTGCACCGACACCTCGTGCAGCTGCCGACGCCGCCAGAAGCCGGCCGTCTGGTCGTGCTTGTCGAACGTCCACGCCGGCGCGTCCGGGCCCAGCGCGCGCAGCCGGTCGACCATGGCCGTCGCGTGCCGCTCGTAGTCGCCGACGGGGTCCGGCTGCGGGTCCTCGTCGTACGGCGGTGGGCCCTCGTTGTCGAGCGCCCGCAGCACCCAGCGATGCACACCGGTGAGGTGCGCGGCCACCTGGGAGACCGTCCATCCGGGGCAGCTGGTCACAGCGGCCGAAAGGTCGGCCGCGTGCAGGGCCTGCGCCATGGCGGCCACCTCGCCTTCGAGCAGGGCGAGGTGGTCCACTACAGCCCGAGCTCGGAGGCGAAGTCTCCGGTCTCCAGCCGCTCCTTCATGGTCGACAGGAAGCGGGCGGCGTCGGCACCGTCGACGATCCGGTGGTCGTAGGTGAGCGCCAGGTAGACCATCGACCGCACCGCCACGACCTCGCCGAGGCTGGCGTCCTTGACCACGACCGGCCGCTTCACGACCGCGCCCGTCCCGAGGATGCCGACCTGCGGCTGGTTGATGATCGGGGTGTCGAACAACGCACCGCGGCTGCCCGTGTTGGTCACGGTGAACGTCCCGCCACCGAGCTCGTCCGGCGTCACCGCGTTGCCGCGGGTCCGCTCCGCCAGGTCGGCGATCTTGCGCGCCAGCCCGGACAGGTTCAGGTCGCCGGCACCCTGGATGACCGGCACGAGCAGGCCGCGGTCGGTATCGACGGCGACGCCGAGCGCGACGTCCTCGTGATAGGTCACGGTGCCTGCGTCCTGGTCGATCGACGCGTTGACCATCGGGTGCGCCTTGAGCGCCTCGATGGCGGCCAGGCTGAAGAACGGCAGGAACGTGAGCTTCGTGCCCTCGCGCGCCTCGAAGTCGGCCTTCGCCGCATCGCGCAGCTTCGCGATCGCGGTGACGTCGGCCTCGAGCACCGTCGTGAGCTGCGCGCTCACCTGCAGCGACTCCACCATCCGCGCCGCGATCACCTTGCGGAGCCGGGACATCGGCTCGGTGCGGCCGCGCAGGGCGGCGGGGGCACTCGCCTGAGCGGGTACGGCGGGAGCGGCGGCCACCCGAGCGGGTGCCGTGGCGCCGGGGGCCGCGGGTGCCGTGGCGGCGGGGGCCGCGGGTGCCGTGGCGGCGGGGGCTGCAGCGGCTGGGGTGGGCGCCGGTGCGGCAGGAGCAGCGGCCGGGGCAGCAGGGGCAGCCGTCGCACTGCCGTCGGCGGCGTCGAGGACGTCCTGCTTGCGGATCCGGCCGCCGACGCCCGTGCCCTGCAGGGTGCTGAGGTCGATGCCGTGCTCGGCGGCGAGCTTGCGCACGAGCGGGGTGACGTACGCGCCCTCGCCGCCGGCGGCCGGAGCCGGCGGAGCAGCAGGAGCGGCCGGGACCGGGGCCGGGGCAGCAGCCGGGGCCGGGGCGGCCGCGACCGGTGCGGGTGCGGGCGCTGGCGGCGGCGGGGGAGCGGCGGCGACCGGTGCGGGCTCGGGCGCCGCTTCCGGAGCAGCAGCAGCCGGCTCGGGCTCGGGCGCCGGTGCCTCGGCAGGTGCCGCTGCGGGCGCCGCGTTGCCGTCACCGATGACGGCGAGCTCGACGCCGACTTCGACCGTCTCGTCCTCCTGGACGACGATCTTCTCGATGACGCCGGCGGCGGGCGACGGGATCTCGGTGTCGACCTTGTCGGTGGAGACCTCGAGCAGCGGCTCGTCGACCTCGATCCGCTCGCCCTCCTTCTTCAGCCAGCGGGTGACGGTGCCTTCGGTGACGCTCTCCCCGAGACGGGGCATGGTGACGGAGACGGCCATGAGTTGCAAAAGCTCCTAGGAGTGGGAGTGCAGCGGCTTGCCGGCAAGGACGAGGTGCGCCTCGCCCACGGCCTCGGACATGGTGGGGTGCGGGTGGATCAGCTGTGCGACCTCGGCCGGCAGCGCCTCCCAGTTGGTGATGAGCTGGGCCTCGGCGATGAGCTCGCCGACACGCTCGCCCACCATGTGGACGCCGAGGACGGGGCCGTCCTTCTGCGCGACGACCTTCACCGCGCCTGCGGTGCCCAGGATCTTGGCCTTGCCGTTGCCGGCCAGGTCGTAGGTGGCCTCGACCACGTCGTACCCGCGCTCGGTCGCCTGCTTGCTCGTGATGCCGACCGACGCGACCTCGGGGTGGCTGTAGGTGACCCGCGGCACGCCGTCGTAGTCGACCGGTGTGACCGGCAGGCCCGCGAGCCGCTCGGCCACCAGGATGCCCTCCGCGAAGCCGACGTGCGCCAGCTGCAGGGTCGGGATCAGGTCGCCGACCGCGGAGATGGTCGGCACGGAGGTCTGGCAGTAGGCGTCCACCTTCACGAAGCCGCGCTCCATCTCGATGCCGACCTGCTCATAGCCCAGGTTGTCGCTGACGGGGCCGCGACCGATCGCGACCAGCAGGATCTCGGCGTCGAGCGTCTTGCCGCCCTCGAGGGTGACCTGGACGCCCGTGGCGGTCGGGGTGACGGACTGGAAGCGGGCGGCGAGCTCCTGCTTGATGCCCTTCTTGCGGAAGGCCCGCTCGAGCAGCTTCGAGGAGGACTCCTCCTCCAGGGGTACGAGGTGGGCGAGCGCCTCGACGATGGTGACGTCCGCGCCGAAGGCGTTCCACACGCTCGCGAACTCGCAGCCGATGGCGCCGGCGCCGAGCACGATCGCGCTCGCGGGCACCCGGTCCAGCTCGAGCGCCTGGTCCGACGTGATGACGCGGGCGCCGTCGATCTCGAGC
>JBHEMB010000489.1:0-14094 GCA_046262855.1 Mycobacteriales bacterium
GCACGTGACCGCTCTGGGACTGATCGAGCCCTGGCTCAATGGGACGCGCGTCGGTGACGAGGTGCTGGCCCCAGGCTGGACGTCGTACTCCCACCGCCTCGCCGTCAGCTCCTTCGACATCACGCCACTCATGCATGAAGGCATCAACGCCGTCGGGGCAGTCCTCGGCGATGGCTGGGCGGTCGGCCGCGTGGGATGGGAAGGCAGGCGTCAGGTCTGGGCGGAGCGCCCGGCAGGCTTCGTGCAGCTGGACCTCGAGGACGAGCAGGGAGCTCGGACGGTAGGAACAGACTCGACCTGGCGCGCAGGGGTTGGTGGTGTCCGGGCGAACAGCCTGTTCGACGGGGAGGCGTTCGACGCCCGGCTCGAGCCTGAGGGCTGGAGCCAGCCCGGATTCGACGACGCCTCGTGGCAACCCGTCGTGCCGGTTGAGATTGACCTTTCCGCTCTCGTACCGCGGACGTGGGAGCCCATCCGGAGAGTTGAAGAGCTCGCCGCTAATGCGGTCCTGACCACGCCGTCGGGCCGGACGGTTGTCGACTTCGGGCAGAACATCTCGGGCTGGGTCCGGCTGAGGGTCTCGGGTCCCGCTGGGACGGCCATCACGCTTCGGCATTCAGAGACCCTGGTCCACGGGGAGATCGACTTCGAGACGAATCGTGGAGCCGCGGCGACGGACACCTACGTCCTGCGCGGCGGCGGAGAGGAGGTCTGGGAACCGCGCTTCACGTTCCACGGCTTCCGCTACGTCGACGTCGAGGGTTGGCCGGGTCCCTTGAAGCCTGAGGACCTCACGGGCGTGGTGATCCACAGCGACATGAGGCGCACCGGCTGGTTCGAGACTTCCGATCCGATGCTCAACCAGCTGCACAGCAACGTGGTCTGGTCGATGCGCGACAACTTCGTGGGCGTTCCGACCGACTGCCCGCAGCGCGACGAACGCGCCGGCTGGACGGGCGACATCAACGCGTTCGCGCCTACCGCCGCGTTCCTCTACGACGTACGCGGGGTGCTGGGCTCGTGGCTCGAGGACCTTGCCATCGACCAGCAGGTCCAGGGCGCGGTCCCCTTCGTCGTGCCGGACGTCATGACCAGACCTGCACCGCCCACGGCGCTGTGGGGGGATGTGGCAGTGAACCTGCCCTGGGTCCTCTACCAGGAGTTCGGCGACCTGGATGTCCTGCGCCGGCAGTACCCGTCGATGACCGCCTACGTCGACCAGGTCGAGAAGCTGCTCGACGACTCGGGCCTGTGGAGCACCGGCTACCAGTTCGGCGACTGGCTCGATCCCGACGCACCACCCACGAACGCCGCGGGCGGAAAGACCGACGCCCATCTGGTGGCCTCAGCCTTATTCTGCAGGACGACCAGGCAGCTGGCAGACACGGCAGCGGTCCTGGGGATCGTCGAAGACGCCCGTCGCTACGAAGCCCTTCACGACCGGGTCCGCGGTGCCTTTCGGCACGAGTGGGTCACCCCCTCCGGGCGACTCGCCAACGAGAGCCAGACGGCGTACGCCCTGGCGATCTGCTTCGGCATCCTGGATGAGGCGCAGGTCGCGCGCGCGGGAGCGCGGCTGGCCGCGCTCGTCGAGGCGGCTGGCCACCACATCGCCACCGGCTTCGCCGGGACGCCGTTTGTTGCTCATGCGCTGACACGAGCGGGCCACGTGGACGTCGCCTACCGGCTCCTCCAGCAGACCGAGTGCCCCTCGTTCCTCTACCCGCTGAGCCAAGGCGCGACGACCATCTGGGAGCGCTGGGACGCGATCACGCCAGAAGGTTCCCTGAACAGCACCGGCATGACCTCCCTGAACCACTACGCGCTCGGAGCCATCGCGGACTGGCTCCACCGCGTCGTCGGTGGACTGTCACCGGTGACCCCCGGCTATGGGTCGATCAGGATCGAGCCGAAGCCTGGCGGCGGACTGACGCGGGCCGTCACCACCAAGGACACTCCGCACGGGCGGGTGACCGTGCGCTGGAACGACCACGAGGGGACGCGCACCGTCGAGGTCGTCATGCCTGCTGGTTCGACGGCCGTCGTGGTCCTGCCGGACCACCCGGAGGAGCTCGTCGAGTCGGTATCCCAAGGCACGCACACCTGGACGTACACCCCCAGAAGGCAGCACACGGATGAGCTGACTCTCGACACCCCCATGAGCCGCCTGATGCAGTCACTCCGGGTCTGGGATGCAGTGCGGGCAGTCTTCGTCAAGCACTTCCCGGAGATGATCGGGCAGGGTGAGAACGCCGGTGACGTCTCGGCCTTCGGCTCGACGCTGCGTGAGGTCCTCCGCCTCGCGCCCACCCGTGCGGTCGAGATCGAGAACGACCTCGTAGCGGTCCTCGCAGAGCATCGGCCAGTAGGGAGCCCGGAGTGACCGAGCAGGCTAGGCCGAAGACGGACAGGTGGTGCGGCGCGTACCTCGCCGTTGACGGCCGCCCCTTCCCCGTCATCGGGGCAGAAGTGCACAACTCCAGCTCGAGCACTCTGAACGCGATCGCGAGCTCTTTCGAGACCGTGCGCCAGCTCGGTGCGAACACCGTCCTCGCACCGGTGGCATGGGATCTGCTCGAACCCGTCCGAGGTCAGTTCGACTTCACGCTGACCGACGCGATGATCGCAACGGCCCGGGACATGAGCCTGCGCCTGATCCCGCTGTGGTTTGGGACGTGGAAGAACGCCGTGTCGACCTACGCGCCGCCCTGGATCAAGACCGACACCGCGCAGTTCCCTCGCGCTGTTCTGTCGGACGGCCGCCGGGTCGAGCACGTCACGCCCTTCTGCACGGCGGCGCGTGACGCAGACGCTCGAGCATTCGCAGCACTGATGGCGCACATCCGCGACGTTGACAAGGAAGGCACTGTGCTCGCGGTCCAGGTGGAGAACGAGATCGGCCTGCTCGGAGACTCCCGTGACCGCAGCCCCCTCGCGGAGGCCGCCTTCCAGCAACCTGTGCCGGCCGCCGTCGTCGAGGCCATCGCTGCAGATCCAGGCATGCCCCTGCACGAGGAGTGGGTGGCGCTGGGCGCCAAGAGGACCGGCAGCTGGGCAGAGCTGTTCCCCGCCGGCGTCCGCTGCGACGAGGCGTTCATGGCCACCGCCTTCGCGTCGTACACCGGAGCGGTAGCCGCGGCCGGCGCCGGCGAGCACGACATCCCGCTCTACGTCAATGCGTGGCTGGACGCGGACAGCGTCCTGGACGGACCCACCCCTGTCGCGGGCGGGAAGCAGCCCGGCGACTACCCCAGCGGCGGGCCGGTGATGCCCGTCGCAGCGATCTGGGAAGCACTGGCTCCCGCCCTGCACTTCCTCGCGGTCGACATGTACGTCGAGGACGCCGAACCGGTCTTCGCCGCGTACCGCAGCCGACGCGGCAGGCTGTTCGTCCCGGAGCTCCGCGCCGACGCCGTCGGCATCGCCCAGATGTTCTCGGCGCTCGGGACCCACCGCGCCGTCGGCGTCGCACCTTTCGGGGTCGACGTCCTCGACCCCCAGGACCGAGGCACGGCACAACTCGTCGACGCCTTCTCCCTGCTTCGGGCAGCGGCCTCGATCATCCGCGAGCACCCGACGGCGACGATGTACGGCTTCCACCTGGACGAGCTCAATCCGGCACCGCGGCTGCAGTTCGGCGACGTCGGCATCCAGATCAACACCAAGGACGAGTGGGGCATGTTCACCCCCACGTACCCCGGCTACGGGATCGCTATCGAAGCCGACGAAGGCATCTACGTCATCGGCAGAGGCTTCTGGGTCACCCTGAAGGCTCCCGAGGGCCGGGAACTGTCTCTTCTGTCAGCGAAGCACTACGTGCCTGACCGAGACGGGATGACGTTGGTCAGCCGGCTCAACGGAGACGAGGGAGGAGGGAACCTCATCCCGTTTCCCTTCGCTGGTGCCCGCCTCGTTCCCGGCCGCGTCATCCCCACGAGAGTGCCGGATGGCGGCATCACCCACCTGTCGATATACACGTACTGAGGCTCCGACAGCTCACCAAGCACGGGGACCAGCCTGGCGGCGGGGGTGCCTCCACGTTTTCAGGCGCGTGCACCCGGATGGCCGCCTGCCCCCGCTCAGCCAAGGTGCCGGCTGGATGGCTGGCGTGAAGAAGTGGAGGCACCCCGTTTCGGGCGGAAGGCTTCAGCGAAGCCGTCGGCTACAGGCGACCGGGCGGCAGGATGCCGGACGGCTCAGACCCCCGGGTCGTACGGCGGGATGCCGGCGTTGAAGCACCGCGAGCCGTTTGACGTGCAGTACGCCGAGTCCGTGTCCGGTTGCTTCGGTCCCCAGACCATGGTGCGGACGATGTCGTTGTAGTCCGTCTTGCCCGGACCGAACGAGCCACCGAGGCCGCCGTAGTCGTAGGACTTCCCGAGGCCTTGGACGGCTGCCGAGAAGCCCCCTCGGGTCAGTGTCGTTCCCGTCTTCGTGCCGACTGTCTTCAGGAAGTCGACGCTGCCGCAGTTGCCTGTCATGGGCCCGTAGTCCGTGTCACCAGGCTTGAGCGTCTCGCCCGTGAGCTTCTTCCAGCGCTCGCGGCAGACGCGTCCAGTGGAGCTTTCGGGGAACTTTGCGCTGATCCCGGGGAAGAAGTACGTCGTGGCGACGGTGCCGTCAAAGCTCTCCGGCATGCCGTTGAGCAGTGTTGCTACATCACCTCCGTCAAGGTCGGACACGATGTACTGCGGCCTCCACTGCTGCTTCTCGGCCTGGTTGACGAAGGCGGTCATGTTGAAGAAGGCGCTCGCCATGAACACGGTGTCGACGCCGGCGCGCTGCATCTGCAGGACCTGCGACGGGACCTGGGACGGGCCTTGAGAGGCGTCGTTCGAGACGACCGCCGTGTAGGCGAACGAGTAGCCGAGCCGCCTCAGCTCGGGGATCAGGCCGGCCTTCACGATGTTGTCGATCGTGCCCTGGTCGACGAGCAGCCCGAGCTTCTTGCCCTTCAGCTTGCCGATCTTCTCCATCGTCCGAGCCCACGCACGACCGACCCGGGTCCCCGTGGCGACATTGGTGATGAGTAGCCCGCGGGCCGCTCTGTAGTACTCCGCAGGAGTGATGCTGCCTCCCAGCAGGAGGGTTCTGTTCTGGGCTGCGACGCACAGGTCGGCGTCCGCGCCCATCGCGGATGCCGTGTCAAACACGAGGAAGACCCGGAGGGTCTGGGTGAACTCCACACAGGCGGCCTGCTGTGTCTGAGGGCTGATCGGGTCCACCTTTCGGAAGTACGCCTGCACCTTGCGCCCGAGGATCCCGCCATGGTCGTTCAGGTCCTTGATGAAGACCTCCCACTGGTGTCGCTGCACCTTCGGGTCGAAGCCGGGCACGGCGGCTCCCGAGGCGGAGGCACCGCCGAGGTCGAGCAGGGCGACGCCGATCTTGATCGTGCTCGCGCTGACGCCCACGTCCGTTGCCGTGAGACCACCGCCATTGCCGCCACCGGGACCTGAGGGGCCGCCGGAGGCACCTGGGAGGGGAGCCCCGGGACCGGCTGTCGGAACGCCGCCTCGCCCCGGCCCGACGACACCCGGCGCGGCGCTGGCGCCAGGCCCGCCGCTCTCGCCGGGGAGCGGAGTGGTGCCGCCTGGCTGCTCGCCGCCAATTGCCCCGGTCGACGCCGCGCCACCCGGCTTGAGCTCGGGGCTGATGCGGTAGGTCAACCCCGCGACCAGCGCACCGATGACGACGCCGATGGACAGCGGGTAGATCCAGTTGCCGTTGCGTCGGCTGAGCGGGTTCGACATGGCTGCTACTTCCAGGAGGGAACGAGTGCGGGAGATGGGGCGACAGCACCACTGCGGGAGATGGCTCGCTCGTCGGTGCCGAGATAGGCGGCAACGACCGCCGGGTCGTTGCGCACGGAGTCGGGATCGCCCTCGGTGATGACCTGGCCCGCGTCCATGCAGTAGATGCGGTCTGACATCGACATGACCAGGGGCATGTCGTGCTGGATGATGACCACGGTGGCGTCGAGCTCCGCCCGGATCCGCTTGATGAGGGGGCCGAACGCCTCGGTCTCCTTCTGGGCGACGCCGGCCGTCGGCTCGTCGAGCAACAGCAGTCGTGAGCCACGCGCGACGAGGCAGCACAGCTCGAGGATGCGTCGAGTGCCCGTCGAGAGGTCGGAGGCAAAGCTGTCGGCGTACCGGCCGAGCCCCAAGAAGTCGATGAAGTCGGCCGCCTGGCTGGCCCGCTGTCGCTCCAGGCGTCGCGCGGGCGGGTACCCCACCAGGGACGGGACGAACTCGGTGCGGTCGTGGACCTCGAGCGCGAGCTTCACCGTGTCACGGACCGTGAGATCGGCGAACAGCCGAGCGTCCTGGAAGATCCGGCCGGCGCCGAGCCTGGCGCGCTCGTGGGGTGGCAGCGCGGTCACGTCCTGGCCCCACAGCGAGATGCGGCCCGAGACGGCGGGCTGGAACCCGCTGATGACGTTCATGAGCGTCGACTTGCCGGCACCGTTGGAGCCGATCAACCCGACGATCTCGCCCGGGTGCGCAGTGACGCTGACGTCAGTGAGAGCGGCCAGGCCGCCGAACTGCACGCTCACGCCGGAGGCTTGCAGTGCGAACTGCGGAGCCGGCTCCTGGTGCTCGGGAGGTTCGCGTCTGGGCAGCGTCTTCACGGCGGGCGGTGCCGCCGGCGCCGGCACGGCTGGCATCCGCCGGTCGATCGCCGAGAGCAGCAGATCACGCACCCGGAAGGCGATGCTCGCCAGTCCGCCGGGCACGTACAGCAGCAGCACCAGCAACCCGATCCCGGAGGTGGCGAAGCCGACGGTCGGGTTGCCGCTGAAGATGGCCGGCAGGCCGACGACGTAGAGCGCGCCGAGGATCGTCCCGCCGACGGAGCCGAGTCCGCCGATGACGGCCATGGCGACGACCTGGAGGGACTGCTCCGGACCGAAGGGGCTGTAGCCGTTTGGGCTGTCCAGGCTGAAGAAGCCGGTCAGCCCGGCGTACAAGGCACCGGCCACCGCAGCAATCATTCCCGCGAACGCGAAGGCCGAGAGCTTGGCGACGGTGGGCGACAACCCGAAGCTGGCAGCGCAGGGCTCGTTGTCCCGCATCGCGATGATGCCGCGCCCGATGCCTGTGCGCCGTAGTCGGCTGACAGCCGCAGCCGCGACGACCAGCACCACCAGGCAGAAGTAGTAGTAGCTGCGTTGGGTCGTGAGCGGGATGGCGCCGAACAGCGTCGGACGCGGCAGCCGGAAAAAGGTCTCGTCTCCGCTGGAGAAGACGCGCTGCCGCAGCAGCCACGACTGGGTGGCGACGGCGAAGGCGAGGGTCGTGACCGAGAGAAACAAGCCCTTCACCCGTAGCGCGGGGAAGCCCACCAGCACGGCCGCGAGGGTGCCGGCCACCGCGGCATACCCGATGGCCGCGGTGAAGGAATAGCCGTGCGCCACCACAGACACTGCCGTGACCGCACCGAGCCCGACGAACGCGTACTGGCCCAGCGACAGCTGCCCCGCCCACCCTGTCAGGACCGTCACCGACAGCCCGGCCAGGGCGACAACCACGACACCGCTGAACAGGAACAGCTTGCTCGCGGAGGTCACGAAGACAGGCAGCAGGGCTGCGCACAGCACTCCCACAGCGGCGCAGAGGGAGCCCAGGTGCCGGGTCCACCAGACCCGCTGCAGCTTCTCGGGCACGGGCGTCACGCGCAGCGTCAACCCGAACCGCCCCGAGGCATCCCCCGCCTCCGGCGCCCGGCGCAACAGCACCATGACGAGGACAGCGGCGAACAGCACCAGGTCCACGATCCCGGGTGTCGTCGGGTAGTTCACGACCAGGATCGACTGGAGCACTCCGATGGCAACACCGCCGGCGAGCGTCATCGGCAGTGAGGTGAGCCGTCCCACCAACGCTGCCGCCAGGGCGGGCATGAGCAGCCCGGCACCGAGGGCAGGCGACGGAAGCCCGACGACCGTGCCGCGGACGGGGTTGAGGAGGACCGCGGTCAGCGCGGCGAGCGCCCCCGCCAGCGTCCAGACCAGGGTCGACACGTTGCGCGTGGAGATCCCGGAGAGCTCTGACATCTCGCCGTTGTCGGACGAGGCGCGGATGGACAGACCGAACCAGGTGCGTGTCAGGAAGAGGCCCAGCCCGACCACCAGAACGGGGACGACGAAGACCACCATCAGCTCGGGCGAGGTCAACCTCACGCCGAAAACCCTGGTGCTGAACGGCAAGGGCGACGGGTAGATGGTCGAGCCGTGCTTGTTCGAGACGTGGGGAAGGAGGTACTGAGCGACGAGCATCACCTGCGAGACACCGAGGGTGGCGACGAACAGCTGCAGGCGCGGCGCATCGAACAGCCGACGAACCACGCCGAGCTCGACGGCCGCGCCGATGCCCGCGCCGAGAACCACCACGGCGGCGAGAGAAACGAAGAACGGCCAGTGCAGGTCGAGCACGAGCTTGGCCAGTACCGCGGCGCAGAAGGCGCCGATCTGGCCGTGGGCGAAGTTGATGACGCGGGTGGCCCGGTACACGAGCACGAGGCCGGTGCCGAGCAGGGCGTAGGTGAGCCCGGTGAGGGCTCCGACCACGACCGCCTGCGCCGGCAGGTCGAGCGCGACGACGTCCAAGGAGAAAGCCACGTCAGCCGCCCTCCGCCCCGAGGAAGACGGCACGGATCAGGTCGTCACGTTCGAGCAGCTCGGCAGCCGGCCCGTGGAAGCGGACCTGGCCCTTCTCCATGAAGATCGCTCGGTCCGCGATGGAGAGCGCGACGTTCACTGACTGCTCGACGATCACCATCGTCAGCCCTTCCTCCTTCAGGCGAGCGACGACCTCGAGGAGCTGCTGCACCATCACGGGCGCGAGCCCGAGCGACAGCTCGTCGATGAGCAGGATCTTGGGGTTGAGCATCAGCGCGCCGGCAAGGGCCAGCATCTGCTGCTCACCGCCGGAGAGCGTGCCGGCGGGCTGGTCGAGCCGAGTGCCGAGGACAGGGAAGAGCTCGAGGACGCGCTGGACGCGCCCCTCGAGGTCGTCGTGCCGGACGGTGTAGCCACGGGCACGCAAGTTGTCGGCCACCGTGAGCGTCGGGAAGGTGGCCTTACCGCCCGGGACCTGCACGATCCCGTGCTCCAGCCGCACCCGCGGCTCGGCGTAGGTCAGCGTCCGGCCGGCGAAGCGGACGACGCCTCGGTCACCCGGGCTCAGGCCGCTGACCGCCCGCAGCACGGTGGACTTGCCCGCGCCGTTGGTCCCGAGCAGGGCGACGACCTCGCCCTCCCAGACGTCGATGTTCACGTCGAAGAGCACCTGCACCGGGCCATAGCTGAAGTCGAGGTGCCGCACCTGCAGCAGGGGTACGTCCGCGCCTGAGGCGGCCCGCTTCAGGTCGTCCCGCTCCTCCATCAGGTCCGCCGCAGCGGAGTTCATGTCCTGGGCCACGAAGCGGGACCCGTACGCGAGCAGACCCGCACCGCCCACGGCCGCAACCAGGCTCATGAGCACCAGGGCCGTGCGCAACGACGTCGAGCTGGACAGCTGGCCGATGAGGATGGCACCCAGCAACCCGCCGAACAGCGAAAGGTAGAGCGAGACCATCGCGCCGCCCGTGGACCGCAGTCGATACGGGACGACCGCGGCCGTGGTGCCCTGCACAGCGACGAAGGCACCAAAGGTGGCGGCACCCGCGAAGGCGGCAGCGATCGTGTAGAGGACCGGGTTCGGCATGAACAGGGCCACCGCCTGGAAAGCCCCGGAGGCGAAGATCAGACTCGCCGCTGCGAGGCACGGCGCAGCGGGAGAGCGCCGGAAGAGCCGGTCCCCCATGACGCCGCCGAGCACGACCCCGACCACACCGCCGATGCCCGCGAACGACCCGACGAGCCCGCGACCGCCGGCGGACAAGTCGTAAGCCTTCTCCAGGAAGATCCCCATGTAGATCGGCACCGCGATGAGGCTCAGCCCGAGCACCGCCACGGCCAGCACGAAGCACTGGATCGTCCTGACCTTCTTGAGCCGCGCAAAGCCGGTGCGCAGCGGCACCGGAACCGGGACCTCATCGACCGGCAGTTCCTCGCCCAGCAGCGCGATCATCTCCTGGCGTCCACGTCGCGGCTCCTTGACGAGGAACGCGCAGAGCCCGACCACCAAGGTCGGAACGGCGACGAGCGGGAACAACGACCGCCAGCCGGCCAGCTCGGCCACGGCGCCCATGATCGCGGGGCCGATCAGGAAGCCCACGGTCTGGGAGCCGCGGATGACGCCGTACGCGCGGTTGCGCCCCTGGACCGGGACCGCGTCTGCCAGGACCGCTCCTTGCACGGGGATCTCGTTCGCCTTGCCGATGCCGACGACGACTCGGCAGACCACGAGCTGCCACACCGACTGGACAGCACCCGTGAGGGCGATGAACGCACCCGCCACCAGCGTGCACAGGGCAATGATCGGCATCCGGCGGAACCGGTCGCCCAAACTGCCCAAGGGGATGGCCGCAAGGAAGACCACCAGACCGCCCAGCGCGCCGACGACACCGACCTGGGTAAGGGAGAGGTCCAACGCCCGCTGGATGTCTGGCGTGACCACTCCAAACGCCACCCCATCGAGGGCGTCGAAGAACACGGTTGCCGTGAGGACCGTCATCATCCCCGGCCCTGCCTGCCGGATGACCTCGCGCCAGGGCATCGCCTCGCCAGTCATGCCCGCAAGGACATCGGGATCGAGAACCTGTCGTTCCTCCCCCCGGCTGCGCTGCGTGCTGTGCCGCAGCTCCTCGTCAGCCAGCACCGTCGCCGCGAGCGCCCCGGGGTCCAACGCGGGGGGCTCCGCAGCGGTGGTGTTGCCAGTCATGGACGTCCTCCGGCTCGAGCCCGAACGTGTGCGAAATCGCAAACCGATGTGAGGAGTCTTACATCGAACTTGCACCCCTCGCGGCGGTCTCCCGCTGACTGGGAAGGAGCGGCACGCGGCCCCAAGATCGCCGGTTGTACTTCGTAGCGGCTGCACCCCGCGGCCCCGTGGGAGAGGCTTCAGCTTGTGCCGATCGACCTGCCTCTCGCGCCGAGCTCCAACCGCCTGGGTGGCGTGACGTCCGTCCTCGACCTCGCCCTGTCCTCGACGTCCGGTGCGCTGCGGTCGACGCCCAGCGCGCACGGGACGACGTTTCACCGCGTTCCGGCAGACGGTGTCGCTCAGCTGGCTGACCCGGCGCTCGCAAGCGTCAGCGGCATCCCGTCCGGCGTCCGCCTGCAGCTCGCCACGGACGCTCCCTGGATAGAGGTCGAGGCCCAGCTGACGGTCATCGACACGGGCGGGCCGCGCGGTGAGCCGATGTTCGACGTGGTTGTCGAGGGGCAGATCGTCGCCTCAGCGGTGGCGTCCGACGCGCTCATCATCTTCTTCAACCCGGAGACGAGGGCGGTGTCCGTGCAGGAAGGCGGACCTGCGACGGTCCGTCTCGACCTGCCCGACGCTGGAGTCGTACGAGACGTGGAGGTGTGGTTGCCCCACGCGGCAGGCATGGAGCTGCGCGACGTCCGAGTGCCCGCCCGCAGCACCGTTCGGGTCAAGCAGGACACCCGCCCGCGATGGGTCCACTACGGCAGTTCCATCAGCCAGGCGAGCGAGGCACGTTCACCGGCCCAGACCTGGGCCGGGACCGTTGCCCGGCGCGCCGGAGTGGCGCTGACCAACCTCGGGCTTGCGGGCTCGTGCCACCTGGATCCGTTCATGGCCAACGCCATCGCCGAGCAGCCGGCCGACCTCATCAGCCTGAAGATCGGCATCAATATCGCTGGCGACGGCTCGATGCGCGAGCGCACCTTCGTACCCGCCCTGCATGGCTTCCTCGATGTGGTGCGAGCGAGCCATCCCAGCACGCCACTCGTCCTGGCCTCGCCGATCTTCTGCCCGCTGGGCGAGGACCGTCCTGGGCCGTTCGAGTGCCCTGCGGCCGGCGGGCTCACGCTCAGGCGGGTGCGCGAGCTTATCGCGTCCGCCGTTCAGGTCAGACGCGACGCGGGAGACCGCCACCTGCACCTCCTCGACGGGCTGGAACTGCTCGGCCCAGCGGACGCGGGCCGGCTCCCGGACGACCTGCACCCCGACCCGGAGGGCTACGACCTGATGGCGGAGAACTTCTTCGAGCGAGCCTTTGCCACCGGCGGACCCTTCGAGGGAGTAGCCCGATGACGGCCGAAGCACCCGCTTATCGAGATGCCTCGCTGCCGGTGGAGCTCCGGGTCCGGGACCTGCTGGACAGGATGACTCTGGAGGAGAAGGCCGCGCAGATCGCCTCACCCTTCGGGGCGGCGGTTGACGTGCACACCCCGCCTGACACGGGCTGGGGCTGCGTCACGGCCGCGCTGTCGACGCTCGGTTTGCCACCGCGCGAGGCCGCCCGCAGGGGCAACGAGCTGCAGCGCAAGCACCTTGAGCAGACCCGGCTGGGTATCCCCGTCCTGCTGGCTGAAGAGGCCCTGGTCGGGCTGAAGGTGCAGGACGCGACCACGTTCCCGGACGCCATCGCGCAGGCCGCCACCTGGGAGCCCGCGCTGATCGAGGAGATGGCGCGCACGATCGGCATCCAGATGGCGCGGATGGGCGTGCGCCAGGCGCTGTCCCCGCTGGCCGACGTGGCGCGAGACCCGCGGTGGGGCCGGGTCGAGGAGACGTACGGAGAAGAGCCGTACCTCGTCGGATCGATGGCCACCGCGTTCGTGCGCGGGCTCCAGAATGCCGACGGCGCGTCGCCGGTGATCGCGACGCTCAAGCACTTCATCGGGTATGGCGCGAGCGACGGCGGCCGGAACACCGAGCCTGCTCATCTCGGCCCGCGGGAGCTGCGCGAGGTGTACGGCGTCCCGTTCGAGATGGCCATCCGCGACGGAGGCGCGCGCGGCGTGATGCCGGCGTACAACACCATCGACGGGGTCCCGGTCACTGGCTCGAAGGCCTACCTGACTGGGCTGCTGCGCGACGAGTACGGCTTTGACGGACTGGTCATGTCCGACCTGGGCGCGGTCAGCCAGCTGTACACCAAGCACGGGACGGCCGCGGACAACGCGCAAGCCTTCGCTCAGGCGCTGCGCGCAGGCGTCGACCTCGACCTGGACAACCGGATCTCCCCCGGCGAGATTTTCGACGCGGTCGCCACCGGAGCTCTCGCGGAGCAGGATCTCGATCGTGCCGTCGCGAACGTGCTGCGCACGAAGCTGACCCTCGGTCTGTTCGAGCATCCCTACGTCGACCTCGACGCCGTTCCGGAGACACTGGACTCCGCTGAGGAGCGAGCGCTCGCGCGCACCCTTGCCGAGAAGGCGATCGTCCTTCTTCAGAACGACCCTGTCGACGGCACCCCCTTGCTGCCCCTCGACGGAGCGGCGCGCACCATCGCGGTGATCGGCCCGAACGCCGACCGCCTGATGGGGCAGCTGGGCAACTACAGCTACCAGGTGCTCGACAGCATGACGAAGCGGTTCGCGCTGGCCGCCGACCCGCAGGCGCGGATGGAGCGGACCGAGGGCACGGGAGCGGACAACGCCGAGCTCCTGGTCGAGTCGGTGCCGGTCGTGACGTTCCTCGAGGGCATCCGGGGTCGTGCCCCCGCAGGCTCTACTGTGCTGTTCGAGAAGGGCTGCCCGGTCGCCGCCCTCGACAGGTCCGGTTTCGAGGCCGCGGTGAGAGCCGCAACGGCTGCCGATGTCGCCATTCTCGTCGTCGGCGATCAGGCAGGCATCAACGCCTTCGGCACGGTCGGAGAGGGGCTCGACAGCGCCGACTGCGAGCTGCCGGGGGTGCAGCGCGAGCTGGTCGAGGCCGTCGTCGCCACCGGTACCCCGACCGTGGTCGTGCTCAGTCACGGCCGCCCCTACGTCCTGGGGTGGATAACCGAGAAGGTGCCCGCGATCCTGACCTCGTTCTTCGGTGGGGAAGAAGCCGGCAACGCGGTGGCGGCCGTGCTGTTCGGCGATGTCAACCCCGCCGGGCGTCTGCCGATCGCGATGCTCGAGTCCGTCGGAGCAGCCCCGATCCCCTACTGGCGGACCCTCCAGCCCAACGTCCACGGCACGGGCTCGACCGGTGCGGTCTTCCCGTTCGGCCACGGCCTGAGCTACAC
>JBHEMB010000490.1:0-5009 GCA_046262855.1 Mycobacteriales bacterium
CCGACGAGCGCGTCGAACCAGACCACGGTCGATGCCTCGACCGGGTCGATGGGGTGGGCCAGCGGGTCGAAGCCGAGCGAGCCCGGCAGGAAGTCCATGCCGAGGTTGAGACCGCCGCTGGCCTTGAGCAGGTCCTGCACCTCCTCGTCCGGCTCGCTGCGTCCGAGCTCCGGGTCGACGTCGACCAGCACCAGCTCCGGCACCCGCAGGCCGACGGCGCGAGCCAGCCCGGCGCAGACGATCTCCGCGATGAGCGTCTTGCGCCCCTGACCGGCACCGACGTACTTCACGACGTAGCTGCCGAGGTCGTCGGCCTCCATCAGCCCAGGCAGCGAACCGCCTTCGCGAAACGGCGTCACGTACCGCGTCGCCGTCACCGTCGTCAGCATGGCGGCAGCCTAGGGCCGGCGGCTCAGACGTCGCGGAACGGCTCGATGTGGGCGCCGAGCGACGACAGCCGCTGGGCCAGGTCCTCGTACCCGCGGTCGATCACGTAGACGTTGCGCAGCACCGACACCCCGGGTGCGGCCAGCATGGCCAGCAGCAGCACGACCGCAGGTCGCAGGGCCGGCGGGCACACGACCTCGGCCGCGGAGAACCGGGTCGGCCCGTCCACCCACACGCGGTGGGGGTCGAGCAGCGTTACCTGAGCGCCCAGCCGGTTGAGCTCGGTCAGGTAGATCGCGCGGTTCTCGTACACCCAGTCGTGGATCAGCGTGCGGCCCTGCGCGACCGCGGCGATCACCGCGAAGAACGGGACGTTGTCGATGTTGAGGCCAGGGAACGGCATCGGGTGGACCTTGTCGATCGGCGCGTGCAGCACCGAGGGATGTGTCGTCAGGTCCACCAGCCGGGTCCGGCCGTTGGCCGCCGCGTACTCCTCGGAGCGAGACACCTCGAGGCCCATCTCCTCCAGCACGGCGAGCTCCACCTCGAGGAACTCGATCGGCACCCGCTGCACGGTGATCTCCGAGCGCGTGACGACCGCCGCGGTGAGCAGCGACATCGCCTCGATCGGGTCCTCCGACGGCGCGTACTCGACGTCGCACGAGATCTCGGACCGCCCGTGGACCGTCAGCGTCGTCGTACCGACGCCCTCCACCTCGATGCCGAGCAGCGACAGGTAGAAGCACAGGTCCTGCACCATGTAGTTGCTCGAGGCGTTGCGGATCACGGTGACCTGGTCGAGCCGGGCGGCGGCCATCAGCGCGTTCTCGGTGACGGTGTCGCCGCGCTCGGTCAGCACGATCGGCCGAGCCGGCACGACGGAGGAGTCGCGCTCGACGTGGTAGCTGCCCTCCGTGGCGACGACCTTCACCCCGAAGGGGCGGAGCGCCACCTTGTGCGGTTCGACGGTGCGGGTGCCGAGGTCGCAGCCCCCGGCGTAGGGCAGCTCGAAGTGCGGCGCCCGGTGCAGCAGTGGCCCGAGCAGCAGCAGGACCGAGCGGGTACGGCGGGCGGCGGTCTCGTCGAGCGCCTCCAGGTGCAGCTGCGCGGGTGGCCGCAGCCGCAGGTCGTTGTCCTGCCACGTCGCGCTGACGCCGATGCTGCGCAGCACCTCGACGATCCGGTTGACCTCCTCGATCCGCGCGACGCCGCGCAGCGTGGTCGTCCCGTCGTTGAGGAGCGAGGCGCAGAGCAACGCGACAGCCGCGTTCTTGCTCGACTTCACCTCGATGGCGCCGGAGAGCTGCTGGCCACCGACCACCCTCAGGTGCGTCGGTCCGACCGCCGTACCGAGCTGCACCAGGCCCGTGTCGAGCGCGGTGCCGATCCGGGCGAGGATCTCCAGGCTGACGTTCTGCCTGCCCTGCTCGATGCGCGCCACCGCGCTCTGGCTGGTCTGCAAGGCCTCGGCGAGCTGTGTCTGCGTCAGACCCCGCTGCTTGCGGGCGTCGCGCACGAGAGCGCCGATCTGCTGCAGGTAGGCGTCGCTCATGCAACCCACGCTATCTCACAAGTGATATGCCCAAGTGGCTGACGCGCTCCCCGATAGCCTGGTGCGTATGGCACGCACGGCACTGGTGGAGCGCACGACCAAGGAGAGCGACGTCCGCGTCGAGCTCGACCTCGACGGCACGGGGCAGGCCTCGTCGGACACCGGCGTGCCGTTCTTCGACCACATGGTCAGCCAGCTCGGCAAGCACGGCGGCTTCGACCTCACGGTCGTCACCAAGGGCGACCTCGAGATCGACGCGCACCACACCGTCGAGGACACCTCCCTCGCCATCGGCCAGGCGCTCCGTGAGGCGCTCGGCGACAAGCAGGGCGTACGTCGGTACGGCGACGCCCTCGTGCCGCTCGACGAGGCGCTCGTGCAGGCGGCCGTCGACCTGTCCGGCCGGCCGTACCTCGTGCACGAGGAGCCAGCCCTCGTGGAGCTGATCGGGTCCTACGACACCACGCTGACCAAGCACATCTGGGAGAGCATCGTCGCGACCGCGCAGATCACCCTGCACGTCCGCGTGCTCGCCGGGCGGAACGCGCACCACGTGGTCGAGACCCAGTTCAAGGCGGTTGCCCGCGCACTGCGCACCGCGGTCGAGCTCGACCCCCGCGTGACGGGAGTGCCCTCCACCAAGGGCGTCCTGTAGGTGAACGTCGTCGTCCTCGACTACGGCTCGGGGAACCTGCGCAGTGCCGAACGCGCCCTCGCGCGCACCGGTGCGTCCGTGACCGTCACGTCGGACCTCGACCAGGCGTCCGCGGCGGACGGTCTCGTCGTGCCCGGCGTCGGCGCGTTCGCCGCCTGCATCGAGGGGCTCAACGCCATCCGCGGCGGCACCGTCGTCTGGGACCGGCTTCGCAAGCAGCACCCGGTGCTCGGCATCTGCGTCGGGATGCAGATCCTGTTCGAGCGCGGGGTCGAGCACGGTGTCGAGTCCACGGGACTGGGCGTGCTCGCGGGCTCGGTCACCCGGCTGAAGGCGGACATCGTGCCGCACATGGGCTGGAACACCGTGTCCGTCCCCGAGGGCTCTGCGCTCTTCAAGGGGGTCGAGGGCGAGCGCTTCTACTTCGTGCACTCCTACGCCGCCCGGGACGTCCCGGACGCGCTCGTGACCACTGCCGAGCACGGCGAGGTGTTCGCCGCTGCGGTGGAGCGCGGCGTGCTGTCCGCGACGCAGTTCCACCCGGAGAAGTCGGGCGACGCCGGCGCGCATCTGCTCGAGAACTGGGTGCGCTCGCTGTGACCAGCACCAGCCTCGTGACGCCGGCAACGTGAGCCGCGAACGTGCCCGCGCCCGCGAGGCGCGGGTGGCCGCGCGTCAGGCTGAGGTGGCGGCGGCCTCCGAGGCGCGCGACCGGGCCGCTCGGCGGATCGAGCGTCGGGAGCGGCTCCGCATCTCCGTCCCGGCACTGCCCCGTGCAGCTGCGCGCACGATCGTCATCGTGACCGGCGTCGAGCTGATCTCCTGGCTGCTCGGCGTGTCGTTCCGGGCCCGGCTCGGCCTCGCCGTCGTGACCCTCGCTGTGCTGTTCGTCTACGTCGTCTCTGCCAGAAGGAGCCCCACCCGATGACCCTCGAGCTGTTGCCTGCCGTCGACGTGGCGGATGGCCAGGCCGTGCGCCTCGTCCAGGGAGAGGCAGGGTCGGAGACGTCCTACGGCTCGCCGCTCGACGCGGCCCTGCAGTGGCAGAGCGACGGCGCGGAGTGGGTGCACCTCGTCGACCTCGACGCCGCCTTCGGACGCGGCTCGAACCGCGAGCTGCTCGCCGAGGTCGTCGGCCGGCTCGACGTGAAGGTCGAGATGTCCGGCGGGATCCGCGACGACGCCTCGCTCCAGGCGGCCCTGGCCACCGGCTGCGCCCGCGTCAACCTCGGTACGGCGGCGCTCGAGTCCCCTGACTGGGTGCGCTCGGCGATCGCGCGCTTCGGTGACAAGATCGCCGTCGGACTCGACGTCCGCGGCACCACGCTGTCGGCGCGTGGCTGGACGCAGGACGGCGGCGAGCTCTTCGACGTACTCGCCCGCTTGGATGCCGACGGGTGCGCGCGCTACGTCGTGACCGACGTCCGCCGTGACGGGACCCTCACAGGGCCTAACCTCTCCCTGCTCGCGGACGTCTGCGCCGCCACCAGCAAGCCTGTTGTCGCGAGCGGGGGAGTCTCGTCGCTGGACGACCTCATCGCCATTGCCGCAGTGCCCGGTGTCGAGGGGGCGATCGTCGGAAAGGCCCTGTACGCAGGGGCTTTCACGCTGCCTGAGGCGCTCGCGGCCGTCCGCGGTGAGTGACCTCGTCGACGCCGAGGACTGGCGTGGGAGGTCGCTCGACGGCGACACCTTCACGGACGTCACGTTCCTCGAGGCGGACCTGTCGGAGGTCGTGACGTCGTCCGCGGTCTTCGACGGCTGCACCTTCAAGGGGGTGCGGCTCAACGGGTCGGTGCACCGCGCCTCGGTGTTCGTCAACTGCACCTTCGTGCGCACCAGCTTCTTCGGGACGAGGTTCGAGGGCTGCAAGCTGGTCGGCTCGACCTTCGAGAAGTGCACCTTTGACCGGCTCAAGGTCGAGGGCGGCGACTGGTCGTTCGTGTCCCTCGCGGCGGCCGACCTGCGGAGCGCTCGGTTCGAGGACGTCCGGCTGCGAGAGGCCGACCTCAGCCAGGTGAAGGCTGCCGGAGCAACGCTCACCGGACTGGACCTGTCCGCGGCCCTGCTGGTCGGTGCCGACTTGAGCGGTGCCGACCTCAGGCGCTCGGACCTCTCGGCACTCGACCCCGCCGAGACCAAGCTGGTCGACGCGATCGTGACCTTCGACCAGGCGGTCAACGTCGCGCGCGGCCTCGGCCTGGACGTCCGCGCGGACTGACCATCACGGTCCGGTCCTGCCGCCTCGACACCTCAGTTCACGGGCGGTGCCCAACCTGGTCGGGGGACCAGGCAGAACGGGTGACCAGCAGGGTCGGCGAACACCGACGGCGGCTCCAGGACTCGGGCACCCAGTCCGAGCACCGCGGTCGCTGCCGCATCGGCGTCGTCGACCATCACGTCGAGGTGCGCCTG
>JBHEMB010000491.1:0-3840 GCA_046262855.1 Mycobacteriales bacterium
GTCTCCGCGTGCTCGGCCTGGTCGATGCCCATGACCTCGGCCTCCTCGCTAACCCGCAGCCCGATCGTGACCTTGATGAGCAGCGCGATGATGAGCGTGGCGACGAACGAGTAGCCCATGACCGCGAAGGCCGCGACCGCCTGCTTGCCGAGCTGGGAGGCGTCGCCGCCGTAGAACAGGCCGTCGATGCCGAGGCCGTTGCTCGTCTCGGTGGCGAACAGGCCGATGGCCAGCGTGCCCCAGAGACCACCGACGAGGTGGACACCGACGACGTCGAGCGCGTCATCGAAGCCGAAGATGTTCTTGATGCCGATCGCGACGGCGCAGATGGCACCGGCGAGGAAGCCGAGCGCGATGGCGCCGGACGGGCTGACCGTCCCGCACGCCGGGGTGATGGCCACGAGTCCCGCGACGGCGCCGGAGGCCGCGCCGAGGGTCGTGAAGTGGCCGTCGCGCAGCCGCTCGACGAGGATCCAGCCGAGGAGCGCCGCAGCAGTGGCGACCTGCGTGTTGACGAACGCGAGACCGGCGAGGCCGTTCGCCAGCAGAGCAGAGCCGGCGTTGAAGCCGAACCAGCCGAACCACAGCAGGCCGGTGCCGATCATGACCAGCGGCATGTTGTGCGGCCGCATAGCCTCCTTCTTGAAGCCCCTGCGAACGCCGAGGACGAGGCAGAGCGCGAGACCCGCGGCGCCAGCGTTGATGTGCACCGCGGTGCCGCCGGCGAAGTCCAGGGCGCCGAGCTTGCTGACGATCCACCCGCCGGTGCCCTTGATGTAGCCGGCCGCCGCACCCGCACCGCCCAGGTCGTCGTCGCCCTTCGGGACACCGAAGGCGAAGACCCAGTGCGCCACCGGGAAGTAGACGACTGAGACCCAGATGACGCTGAAGACGAGCCAGGAGAAGAACTTCATGCGATCCGCCACCGCGCCGCTGATGAGGGCGAGCGTGATGATGGCGAACATGAGCTGGAACGCGATGAACGCGTAGTCGTACAGGTTGCCGGTGATCGCTGTCTGCGACTCGTTGTGCAGGAAGCGCAAGGAGAACCCGCCGAACAGGCCGGACTTCTTGTCCGGCGAGAACGCGATCGAGTACCCGTAGATGACCCAGAGCACGGACACGATCCCGATGCTCGAGAAGCTCATCATGATCATGTTGAGGGTGCTCTTCGCCCGGGTCATGCCGCCGTAGAAGAACGCCAGGCCCGGGGTCATCAGCAGGACCAAGGCCGAGCTGGCCATGATCCAGGCGGTGTTGGCGCTGGTGATGGCATCGTCTGGCGTGGTATCGGCGAGGTAGCCGATCAAGTGAGCGCTGCTCATGCTTCTCCTCGAGTTGCCCTGCAGGGCGGGAAGGTGTCCCGGTGAGACTCGCGAGATGCTGTTCCGCAGCGGTGTCCGGTCTGTTTCGTGGAGGTGAAGCGTGCGGGCGTTTCGTTTCCTGAGTGTTGCTTCACCTGTGTCACGAGCGTGTTTCAGGTGAGCAGCCGCTGGCTGACCGAGACCGGGGGAAGCGCGGGCGAGGACTACGCAGCCCGGTTCGCCGCCCTCGCGGCGTCGGGTGCGGACGTGCACGGCGAGGCGAGGTACGTCGATGGGCTGCTGCCACGCGGCGCGCGCGTGCTGGACGCGGGCTGCGGCACGGGACGGGTCGCGACGGAGCTCGCCCGAAGGGGCCAGCGGGTCACGGGCGTGGACAGCGACTCCTCGATGCTCGCTGTGGCCAGGCGGGACAGCTCCGTCCGCTGGGTCGAGGCCGACCTCGCCACGCTGGACCTGGGCGAGCAGTTCGACCTCGTCGTCATGGCCGGCAACGTCGTGGTCTTCCTCGAGCCCGGGACAGAGCAGCAGGTGGTGGACCGGCTCCTGGCGCACCTGGTGCCGGGCGGGCTGCTCGTCAGCGGTTGGCGGACCGATCGGCTCGCGCTGCCGTCGTACGAGCGGTTGGTGTGTGCGCTGCAGCCGGTCGTGCGGCACGCGACCTGGGACGCGGACCCATGGACCCCGGATGCCGGCTGGTGCGTGGCGGTGGACCGGCTTCCCGACTGACCCCGGGCAGGGTCAACGCCGGCAGGCGCCGGACGGGTCGAGGCCGTCGAGGACGGCGTTGCAGATCTGCTCGAGCTGGGCGACCTGCTCAGGCGTCAACCGGTCGAACAGGTGCTTGCGGACGGCCGCGACGTGGCCTGGGGCCTGCTCCTTGAGCACCTCGAAGCCGGCGTCCGTGAGCGTGCACAGGGTGCTGCGCTTGTCGCACGTCGAGGGCTTGCGGTTCACCCAGCCGCGCTCCTCGAGCTTGCCGACGGCGTGGCTGAGCCGACTCGGACTGGCGTTGACCACGCTCGCCAGGTCGCTCATCCGCAGCGTGCGGTCGGGGGCGGCCGACAGCTGCGCAAGGATCGCGTAGTAGGCGTGCGGGAACCCGGCGTCCCGCTGCAGCTGGGTGTCGAGGCTGGCCATCAGCAGCTCGGTCGCGCCGAGCCACGCGAGCCAGGCCCGCTGCTCGTCGTCCGTCAGCCACCGGGTCACGGGTTGCAGGGTGGCAGACGCGGTCATGCCGCTGTGGGAGAAGGGTTCTCCGCCATGCGCGCTTGAACGCTCAGACACCCCGCGCCTGTTCCCCTACGTCCTCATCGTCCAGCGTGCCCCGGGGCCACTCCGGAGGACGCTAGAGGGCGGCTTCGTCGCCCAACAGGGCGTCGACGAAGGCCTCGGCTTCGAACGGCGCGAGGTCGTCAGGGCCTTCTCCCAGGCCGATGAGCTTGACCGGGATGCCGAGCTCGCGCTGGACGGCCACCACGATGCCGCCCTTGGCGGTGCCGTCGAGCTTGGTGAGGACGACGCCGGTGATGTCGACCGCCTCGGTGAACACCCGGGCCTGGACCACGCCGTTCTGGCCGGTCGTGGCGTCCAGCACGAGGAGCGTCTCGTCGATCGGCCCATGCTTCTCGACGACCCGCTTGACCTTGCCGAGCTCGTCCATGAGGCCCGTCTTCGTGTGCAGCCGTCCGGCGGTGTCGACCAGGACGGTGTCGGCCTTGACAGCCTTGCCCTTGGCGACGGCGTCGAAGGCGATAGCGGCCGGATCGCCGCCCTCGGGGCCCCTGACGGTCTCGGCGCCGACTCGCGAGCCCCAGGTCTCGAGCTGGTCGGCCGCGGCCGCCCGGAAGGTGTCGGCCGCGCCCAGGATGACGCTGCGGCCGTCGGCGACCAGCACCCGGGCGAGCTTGCCGCAGGTGGTCGTCTTGCCCGTCCCGTTGACGCCGACCACGAGCACGACCGCGGGACGGTCCTCGTGCGGGAGCGTGCGCAGCGTCCGGTCCGTGTCGCGCCCGAGCGTGGTGATGAGCTCATCGCGCAGGATCGCGCGCAGCTCGGCCTGGCTGTTGAGCCCCTCGACCCGGACCCGCTGCTTGAGCCGGCCGACCAGCTCGGTCGTGGCCGCGACGCCCATGTCCGAGGTGAGGAGGGTGTCCTCGACCTCCTCCCACGTCTCGTCGTCCAGCTTGTCGCGGCTCAGCAGCGCGAACAGCCCGCGACCGAGCGTCGTCTGGCTGCGGCTGAGCCGGTCGCGCAGCCGGATGAGCCGACCGGCGGTGGGCTCGGGGACCTCGAGGGCGCGGGTGCCGGTGAGCAGCGGCGACTCGACGTCGGCGACCGTCCGGGGTGGCTCCTCGGCGGGCGGTGCCGCCGGCTCGACCGCTGGCGGGAGGGCCTTGGTGGGGCGCCGGGTGACGAACCCGACCAGGACGACGGCCGCGAGGACCAGCACGACCCCGATGACGACGAGCAGCTCGATCACGCCGTCGTGTCTACCAGGGCCCCCTCACCGCCCCCC
>JBHEMB010000492.1:0-9902 GCA_046262855.1 Mycobacteriales bacterium
CGACGAGCGCGCGATGCTCGTCTCCTGGCTCGTCTACCACCGCGACACGTTGCGGCTGAAGTGCGAGGGCCTGACTGACGACCAGCTGCGGATCCGCTCCGTGCCCCCGTCGTCGATGTCGCTGCTGGGCCTCGTGCGGCACTGCGCTGATGTCGAGCGCAGCTGGTGGCGCCGGACGATGGAGGAGCAGCCGGTCGCGGGTCTGTTCTACGACGACTCGCACCCCGACGGGGAGTTCGACGAGGTCGATGACGCCTCCGTCGAAGAGGCCTTCACCGCCTGGGAGGCCGAGTGCGCCCACGGTGACGAGGTGCTCGCTGGTCATCGGTCCCTCGACGATGTAGGGCACCGTCACGGCAAGGAGGTCTCCTTGCGCTGGGTGCTCGTCCACCTCATCGAGGAGTACGCACGGCACAACGGGCACGCGGACCTGATCCGCGAGCGGATCGACGGCGCGACCGGCGACTGAGGGTTCGCGCACCATGAGCGACCGACCGGAGCCCCCAAGCGCCGCTCCGCTCAGGCGTGGTGCCCAGGGGTCCGGTCGTTCTCGGAGAAGTCGTACAGCTGCGCCGGGCACGGACCGTCGCAGTAGTTCGCGGCAGCATGGTCCTCGGTCTCCCTGCCGCAGACGTAACCGTCCGCGTTGCCCGCCTCGTCGAGCTGTCGCGGCAGCCGGTAAGGCCCCTGCGACTCGAGCCAGCTGACGCTGAGCAGCTCGTACGCGGCAGGGCAGCCGGTCTCGGTCGGCGTCGACGCGGCCGCCGGCCCTCCCGGTGCTGCAAAGCCGGCAGCAGCAGCGACGCACACCAGCAGCGAGCCGACCGCGCGGATGGCTGTCCGTCCTGTCACGAAACGCGCCGCTCTCAACTTGGATGACATGTGTCCCCCTCGGGTCTATCGGTGAGCAGAACGGTGCTCGCCCGAGGTCAACTGGCGAAATACGACGTTTTGCGTACATTGCTGCTCAGGGCAGGGGGTGTGCCATGGACGTCATGATGCTGAACCAGGCAGCCGGTGCGCTCGAGGTCGCCGCCGCCTACGCCCACCCGCTGCGCGACGAGGCCTTCGTCGAGGCGCTGCTTGCCCTCATCCCCTGTGAAGGCATCTCCCTCAATGACCTCGACGTCACGCACCAGCGCAGTGCTGAGCTGGACGTCGTGCCGTGGCCGAGTGACCAGGAGGGGAGCGGCTTCTGGGAGCACTTCTGGTCTTCCGCCCCGTGCTCGTTCACCGAGCGAGGCGGCCCGCTCGCCCATGCGCCCTGCGCCACGACTGACTTCTACGACGTCAGGGAGTGGCATGCGACGGGGATGTACGCCGAGTTCATGCGCCCGGCCGGCATCGAATGGGACCTCGTGCTGCCCTTGCCGGGGCCGACGGGCATCAGCCGAAGACTGATCTTCTTCCGCGGTCCCGGACGGTCGTTCGACGAGAGGGAGAAGGCGGCTGCGCGGGTCCTCGCTCCGCATGTCGTGGAAGCCCTCCGCCGACACGCTCGCCAGCAGGCCGCTGAAGCGCTCACGCCCCGGCAGCGCGAACTGCTGTGCCTGTGCGCCCAGGGCCTCGACAACACCCGCATTGCTCGTCGCCTGGGGATGTCGGTCGGTACGGTGCGCAAGCACCTCGAGAACGCCTTCGGGCGTCTCGGCGTGACCTCTCGCAGCGAAGCAGTCGCCTCGGTGCTTCCGGACCTCAACTGGACCTGAGTGCGCCAGCAGGGCGGTCATGGCTGCTCACTCGTACCTCAGACCGAGCTGACGAAGCAGGTCGACCAGCATCGCGGGGGAGTCCGGTGCGGGCTCGCCAGGGGTGTACGTGACGGAGGCGATCCGTCCGTCGTACGGGAAGGAACCGCGGCCCCACAGGACCGGGGAGCCGCGGTCGGCGCCGACATCGATGCCCTGGAAGGGCGCCATCGGGAACAGCAGCGGCAACCCCTCGATCGCGGCCACCTCGACACCGTCCGCGTGCACCGACGCCGACCAGGTGCCGCCCCCGGGGGCCACGAAACGGGCCTCCACGACCGACGGCGTGCCGACCGGGCCGGAGCAGCTGCGGATCCGGCCGCGGCCGTCGTTGTGCACCAGGACCAGCTCGCCGTTCTCCAGTGACAGGCAGTAGCCGCCCCCCTGGTCACCATGCGCGACGAGGACGCCGGCACCGGGTGAATCCAGGCGCACGGTGACGGTGAACGACCGGTTGGCCACGAGCTGCTGGCAGCGCCAGCGCTCCAGGGTCGGCGTCCCGGGCAGGATGGTCACCGGCTCGCTGAACACGTCGGAACGTGCCGGCCGAAGCATGAACTTCAGCCCGGTGCCCTCGTCGAGCGGGTAGACCTGGTTGTCGCGCGCCGCCTGCTCCCAGGCGTCCGCCAGCTCACGCACCTTGTCCGGATACCGGTCCGCGAGGTTCGTCGTCTCCGTGGGGTCGTTCGCGAGGTCGTAGAGCTCCCACTCGGCATCCGTGAAGGCAGTGAAGGGCTGGTGCAGGGTGACCGCCTCCCACCCGTCCCGGTAGAAGCCGCGGTGGCCGACCATCTCGTAGTGCTGCTCCCGATGCCCCGCAGGGCCGTCCGTCAGAGTCGGCGCGAAGGACGTGCCGGCGATCGGCTTCAGCGGCCTGCCGTTCCGCTCAGCCGGGGGCTCGACGTCCAGCAGGTCAAGCAGAGTCGGCAGCACGTCGGTGACGTGCGCGAACTGCCGCCGGAAGCCGTCGGCGGGGATGCCCGGGCCGGCCAGCAGCATCGGCACGCTATGTCCCCCCTGATGGGTGTTGATCTTGTACAGCCGGAACGGCGTCCCGGACGCCATGGCCCAGCCGCGCGGGTAGTGCGGGGTCGTGGTGGGCCCGCCGATCTCGTGCAGCCGGGCGAGGTCGGCGTCGAGGTCGGTCGTGCCGAGCAGGTGTTGGTAGTACGCCGTCGTGCCCTCGACCTCGCCCTCACGGGAGGCGCCGTTGTCGCTGGTGAAGAGCACGATCGTGTTGTCGAGCTCGCCCAGCTCGGCGAGGGCTGCCATCAGCCGGCCGAACTGCTGGTCGATGTTGTCGACCATGCCGGCGTACACCGCCATGTACTTGGCGAACAGCTCCTGCTGCTCGTCGGGCAGCGCGTCCCACGGCTTCACGTCATGGCCCGGCTCGCTGTTGCGCGGTGGCAAGACCGTCGCCTCGGGTACTACGCCGAGCTCCTTCTGCCGGGCGAACCGCTCGGCGCGCAACGCGTCCCAGCCAGCGGCGTACCTGCCCTCGTAGCGGGCGATGTCGGAGGCCTTCGCGTGCAGCGGAGCGTGCACCGCACCGTGGGCGAAGTAGAGGAAGAACGGCTTCGAGGGGTCGGACGCCTTGACGGACCGGACCATCTGGATCGCACGGTCGGTGAGGGAGTCGGTCAGGTAGAAGTCGGGCGGGTACTCGTCCACGACGACAGGTGAGTTGTCCTGCAGCAGCCGGTGCGGCTGGTGCAGGTTCGTGAACCCGTCGAGGAACCCGTAGAACTGCTCGAAGCCGCGCTGGCACGGCCAGGAGTGCCGCGGCCCCGCATCGCTGCAGTCGCTGTCCTTCGCCAGGTGCCACTTGCCGACCATCAGGGTTGCCCAGCCGGCGTCTCGGAAGATCTCGGCGCTTGTCGCGACGTTCTCCGACAGCTCCATGGCATAGCCGGGGAACCCCGGATCGGAGTGCGCCACATGACCGACCCCCGCGGCGTGCGGGTTGACTCCGGTGAGCAGCGCGGCGCGGGTCGGCGAGCACATCGGCGTGACGTCGAAGTTCGTGTACCGCAGGCCCCGCGCCGCGAGCGCGTCCACGTGAGGTGTCGAGATCTCGGATCCGTAGCAGCCGAGGTCGGCGAACCCCAGGTCGTCGCACAGCACGATGACGACGTTGGGCTTCCCTGCGGCCGACGGTCGCGGCGGCCACCACGACTCCGAGCCCGCGACCGTGCGACCGACCTTCCCCTTGAACCCCTCGTACGGCTGCGTCACGGGCGCAACCTATCCACAGGACGGCCCGGTCCGGACCCGAGATCGCCTGGCTCTGAGTGCACGGACCGCCCAGGCACTAGCGTCAGACCCGTGCCGACTGCCCTGAGCCGCAACCTCTCCTACGCCATCGAACGAGGTCGCTTGAACAACGGCCTGCGGGTCGTGGTCCTCCCCGACCGCACGAGTCCCGTGGTGGCCGTCGCCGTCTACTACGACGTCGGGATGCGGTCGGAGCCGGAGGGCCGGACCGGGTTCGCCCACCTCTTCGAGCACCTGATGTTCCAGGGCTCGGCGAACCTGAAGAAGACTGACCACTTCACCTACGTCCAAGGGGCCGGCGGCGTCCTGAACGGCTCGACGCACGTCGACTACACGAACTACTACGAAGTGCTCCCGAGCACCGCCACCGAGCTCGCGCTGTTCCTCGAGGCCGACCGGATGCGCTCCGTCGCGCTCACCCAGGAGAACCTCGAGAACCAGGTCGCGGTCGTCCAGAACGAGATCAGGGTCAACGTGCAGAACCGCCCGTACGGCGGCTTCCCCTGGCTCCAGATCCCGCCGGTGCTGTTCGAGTCCTTCGCCAACACCCATGACGGCTACGGCTCGTTCGTCGACCTGGAAGCGGCGACGCTCAGCGACGCCCAGTCCTTCTTCGACCGGTACTACGCGCCGGCCAACGCCGTGCTCGCTGTCGCCGGGGACGTTGACCCCGAGCAGATCATGGTCTGGGTCGAGGAGCAGTTCGGCGACATCTCGGCCCGGAAGGTGACGGCGCCCCCTGCGTTCACCGAGCCCCCGCTGACCGAGGAGCGCCGGTCGGTCGTGCACGACGCGCTGGCCCCGGCACCCGCGTTGGCGATGGCGTGGCGGACCCCGAACCCGAAGAACCTCACGACCTTCCTCCCGTATGTCGTGCTGGCCGAGGTCCTGACCGACGGCGACGCGGCTCGGCTGCAGGACCGGCTCCTCCTCAAGGACCGCATCGCCACGAGCGTCGGCGGTTACCTGGGCATCATGGGCGACCCGCTCGACGCCAGGGACCCCACCCCGCTGCTGCTCGAGGTGCACCACGCGCCCGAGGTCGCCGCGGACACGGTCATCGCCGCGATCGACGAGGAGCTCGACCGCCTCGCCACAGCGGGCCTCGACCAGGACGAGGTCGACCGGACCGTCGCGCGCATGACAGCCCGGTACCTCCGCGATGTCGATCCGGTGCTCGGCCGGGCGACCCATGCAGCTGTCTTCGAGCAGCAGCGCGGGAAGGCGGAGCTTCTCAACGAGCTGCCGAGCCTGCTCTCCGCGGTCACGGCCGCGCAGGTCACAAAGGCTGCGGGCAGCTTGCGCCAGGACAACCGCGCCGTGCTCGAGCTCCGCCCCGGGGCCGTCGCATGACGCGCACCGTCCCCGCGCTGGCCAACGCCAGACCCGTCCGCATCCCGGTCGTGAGCGACACGGTCCTCGACAACGGGCTGCGGGTCCTGGCAGTACGCCGGCCCGGGGTGCCGCTTGCCGAGTTCCGGCTGCGGATCCCCTTCGTGGCCCCGGCCAGGGGCACCGCGACCCATGTCGCGCGCGCACACCTGCTGGCCGACACCTTCCTCTCCGGCACCGAGCGGCGCACCGCCAACGAGGTCGCCGTCGCGCTGCAGTCCGTCGGTGCGACCCTGAGCGTGAACGTCGACGCCGACCGGCTCGCGTTCGGCGGCTCGGTGCTGCTGGACGGCCTCGGCGGCCTGCTCGACCTCGTCGGCGAGCTGCTCACCAGTGCGACCTTCCCGAAGCACGAGGTGGAAGGCGAGCGGGACCGGCTCGTGCAGGAGCTCGCGATCCACCGCAGCTCCGCGGGCGTGGTTGCCCGGGAGGCCTTGTTCGCGCGGCTCTACGGCGACCACCCGTATGCGCAGGACCTCCCGCAGAGCGACGAGGTGCAGGAGATCAAGCCCCGGCAGCTGAGGGCGCTGCACGCCGCGCGAGTCGTCCCGGCCGGAAGCATCCTCACGATCGTCGGGGACCTCACACCCGCGCGCGCAACGGCCGCGGTGCAGAAGTCGCTCACCGGCTGGACCGCAACGGGGACCGCCGTGCCCGTCCCCGCGGCGCCGCCGCAGACCGGCCGATCGGCGCTGCTCGTGGACCGGCCGGGCGCCGTGCAGACGACAATGCGCTTCGGCGGCGGGGCACCGACCCGCACCGAGCCGGACTTCGCAGCGACGGCCCTGGCCAACCTGGTCTTCGGCGGGTACTTCTCCAGCCGTTGGGTGTCGAACATCCGCGAGGACAAGGGCTACACCTACAGCCCGAGCTCGGGCATCAACCACCCCGTTGGCGGCTCGCGCCTCGTCGCCGGGGCGGACGTCGCCACCGACGTCACGGCACCGGCGCTGCTCGAGACGCTCTACGAGCTCGGTCGTATCGCCACCATCCCCGTCCGTCAGGACGAGCTGGACCAGGCCCGTCGGTACGCCATCGGGACACTGGCGCTCAGCACGGCGACGCAGGCCGGCCTCGCCGGCACGCTGTCCCAGCTGGCCGCGAGCGGGCTGACCATCGAGTGGCTGCGCGACTACCCCAAGCAGCTGAAGGCGGTGACCGTCGACGACGTGCTCGCCGCGGCGGCGAAGTGGTTCGCCCCGTCGGTGCTCACGCCCGTGCTCGTCGGTGACACCGCCACGATTGCCGACAGCCTGCGCCGGCTGGTGGAGCTCGAGCTCGGATGACGGTGCCGGCCCTGGCCAGGGCGACAGTCGATCGCGACTCAGCCACGCGCGAGTCGGCCGAGGCGCTCGAGAAGGCCTGGGAGTCAGGCGAAGTGCTGGTCGTCGACGACCAAGGACGGGCCCTCGTCGACGGCACGGACCTGGTGCTCGTGCGACCCGATGAGGCCCCGGAGGGCGATCGCCTCTACCTCGGAGGCGGCCGCTACTTCGCCGTACGCGGATCCCTCCCGCGCAAGCTCGGCACCGTCCCGAAGAACCTGCGCGATGTCGGCCACCTGCTCGGCGACCGCGACGCGGGGCTGATGGTGCATGCCATCGGGCTGGCCAACTGGCACGCCACCCACACGCACTGTCCCCGCTGCGGTGCATCGACCCGGTCCGTGAAGGGCGGGGCAGTGCGGGTCTGCGACGCCGACGGCAGCGAGCACTTCCCGCGGACCGACCCGGCCATGATCGTGCTCGTCCACGACGGCGGGGACCGCTGCCTGCTCGGGCGCCAGCCGATCTGGCCGCCCGGTCGGTACTCGACGCTGGCCGGGTTCGTGGAGCCCGGCGAGAGCGCCGAGCAGGCCGTCGTCCGGGAGGTCCTCGAGGAGACCGGCGTCGCGGTGCGCGAGGTGACGTACTCGTCGAGCCAGCCCTGGCCCTTCCCCTCGTCCCTCATGCTGGGCTTCTCCGCCCTCGCCGACGGCCACGCCGAGCCGGTCGCGACCGACGGCGAGCTGGAAGACGTCCGCTGGTTCCACCGCGACGAGCTGCGCGACGGCAGTGCCATGCTCCCGACGCCGGTGTCGATCGCCTACAAGCTGATCACAGACTGGGTCGAACAGCCCTGAGACGGGGTACGGCGGTGACGTGCCGTCACTCGTCAACGCCACCCGGCGCGCGCAGCGCAGCGATGCCGCCCAGTGGGGCGCTCGCTCTGGTCTCGTGGCCCGGGGCCTGCTCTGGCTGGTGGTGGGCATCCTGGCCGCGAACGTGGCGCTGGGCGGCCACGACCAGGCCGACAAGCACGGGGCGCTCGCGACCTTGAGGGAACAGCCACTCGGCAAGCTCCTGCTGCTGCTCGTCGCGCTGGCCTTCGCGGCGCACGCGGTCTTCCGGGGCCTCGAGGCCGCGGTCGGGCGGCGTGAGTGGTGGAAACGGCTCTGGTCGTTGATCAAGGTCGGTGTGTACCTGTTCCTGGCGGGCAGCGCGGCACGGATGCTGTTCGGCGCGAGCGGCGGCAGTGAGGACGCCCGCAAACCGACCGCCCGGGTGATGTCCTGGCCTGCGGGCCGGTGGTGCGTTGGGGCCATCGGGGTCGCGATCGTCGTGACCGGCATCGTCATGGCAGTCCGTGGCTTCAGGCAGGACTTCACCGACAAGCTGACGATGCCCAGTGGCCTGATGCGCACCGTCGTCGAGCGCGCCGGCGCGGTCGGCCTGACGGGCCGAGGTCTCGTCTACGCGCTGGTCGGCTCCTTCCTGGTCGAGGCCGCGGTCCGCTTCAACCCCAACGAGGCGAAGGGCCTGGACGCCGCGCTCAAGACCCTGGCCGCCCAGCCGTACGGGGCTGCGCTGCTCTGGGTGGCTGTGGCAGCGCTGCTGTCCTTCGCGGTCTGGTCGTTCCTCGAGGCCCGCTACCGGGACTTCTGACCGCTCGTGCGTCGAGGGTCTCAGGCTGGTCCCGCGGCGAACCGCACGGCGGGCCGGAGCGGGTCCTCGGCGCGCACGAGCACATCGCAGACGTCACCCGGGCGCACCTCGTCGTCGTAGGTCGTGAACGCCGGCAGCTGCCACATCGGCACGGCGCGGCGGCGCAGCGCACCCGGCGAGAGCGCGAGGTGCACGCTGAGACCGGGCAACCCGAGGCCCAGCAGGAACAGCCCCGGCACGATGAGCACAGCCCGCTCGGGCAGCGGCACGACGGGCAGCCGGGCCGAGCGCTCCCGGTCCACGTCCCACAGTGCGGGGAGGTAGTGGTCCCCGCTGTCGAGCACCTCGCGGCGAAGTGCCCCAGCGTCGAGCCAGCCGTCGCGGAAGGCCTGCCAGTCCTCGCGGCCGTGCTGGTAGCGCTCGCCGGCAGGCCGCCAGAAGCCACGCGCCGGTACGACGACGGGCACCCGCCCCAGCGCGGTGACTGCCGCCGCAACGAGCGGAGCGAGGTCGTCGGAGCCGACCCCGTCGAGGAGCACGTTGCGCCCGGCCCGCAAGGCGACGCCGGAGGCGATCGCGTCCCAGCTCGCGGGGGTCAGCGCCGCCCGGCCAGCTCGGGCGGGAGGGGCACGCCATGATCGGTGGCGGAGGCCACGACCTCGCGCGCGAGCTCGTGCACCTTGCGGCCACGCGAGCGGGCCACCTTGCGGAGCCGCTCGAAGGCATCCCGCGGCGAGCTCCCCTGGCGCTCCGCCAGGACGCCGATGGCCTGCTCGACGACCACCCGGGCCGCGAGCGCGTGCTCGAGCTGCTTCACCGACAGCTTCAGCTGGGCCAGCTCGTCCAGCTGGCCGTCGGACTTGGCTGGACGGCCGCTCGGTGTCATCTCACCGGCGAGCAGGTCGGCCAGGACCATCGCACTGGTGAGGTCCTCGGTGTGGTCGCCCCCGACCTGCCAACCGCCGTCCGGCGAACGGCTGATGACGATCTTCTCCGCGGCGAGCGGCCCCAGCTGCGCCGAGACGACCTGGGCCAGCTGCCGAAGCACGTCGATCGCGTCGTCGGGGACCGTCACGCCCTGGCGGTCGATGCCGCACAGCGTCGCCACCGCCGTGCCGTTGGTGGCGTGCACGGGAACGCCGACGTAGGAGGTGATCCCGAACGCCTCCCTCGCCGGGACGTCCTGGTAGTCCGGCGACCGCGCGGCATCGGACGTCATGGGCGAGGCGCCGGCGAGCAGCCGATGGCAGAAGCTGTCCGTGCGCGGGCGGCTCGCCCCCTCCTGGATCTCGGGCCAGTGCGCGCGGGCATGGACCTTCGCGAAGGTGAAGGAGTGATCGGTGAGCCCGCCCAGGAAGACGACCTCCATGTTGAGCAAGGTCGCGGCGGTCCCCAGCACGGCGTCCACCATGGGGTGATCGAGCTGGGTTGCTAGCACTTCTGCTCCTAGTGGGGGCGAGGCACGAGCGATCGTGGGGGTCCGACGGTCAACACCGCAGCAAGATTCTCACAGCACCAGGCACCGAGAGCACCCGGTCGAGGGTTGCGTCAGGCGGAGAGC
>JBHEMB010000493.1:0-7968 GCA_046262855.1 Mycobacteriales bacterium
CCGACCCGCCCGACCCCGACGGTGGCCCGCCGCCACCCAGACCGCAACCCACGCAGCCCTGGCCGGCGGGCTACATCGACGACCTGCATGCCATGCAAGCCCGCGACACCGGCACCGAACTGCCCACCGACCCGGTCGAGCAGGCCCGGATCACCCGCCGGCAATGGCTCCGACGACAAACCCCCTCCTGGAACCCGCCACGCCCCGAACCGCAGCCGCCACCGGACCCCGCGCACCAGCCCCCGACCCTCACCGACCTCGACTGGTGGGACCAGACCAACCCCCGCCAGGCACACCAAGCCGACCTCGACCGGCAACTGCCCCTCACCCCCACCGCCCCAGCACCCACCGGCGGCTGGCCGACCCCACCCGCCCGTCCACCACTATGGAGCCCCCAGCAGCTCCACACCCTGCTCACCGGACTGCTCCGCAAACCCGTCGACCCGCTGCCCCCAGCCAGCAGCAGCTACCCCTTCACCGGACGACTCGCCAGACACCTCAAAACCCGCGACCAAACCTGCCGCTTCCCCGGCTGCCACCGACTCGCCCAACACTGCGACAGCGACCACCGCATCCCCTGGCCCGCCGGACCCACCAGCATCAGCAACGGCATCAGCGAATGCGAACACCACCACCAAGCCAAACACGCCATCTTCACCCTCACCCAACTCCCCGACGGCACCCTGCGCTGGACCCTGCCCACCGGCCACCACGCCGACGCACCCAACCGAGCCCTCCTCAGAGGCTGGTAGCCACGCCAGGGCGGTGCTCCAGGCGCCCGCCCCTCCCTCCACCCGGCGTTGGGTCCGCTCGCCGCGAGCGCCCGCGTTGTCCACCCAAGCGGACCCAAGCGGGCCAGGGTTCAGCTGGCGGTGAGCTGAGCGGCGGTCTTGGCGCCCTTGGAGTGCAGCCACTTCAGGACGTCCTTGGCCTGGCTGCGGGCGGCGGCGTCGAGCGGCGTGAACTGCTCCCAGGCCGGGATCCAGTTCACGTCGGCACCGCGCGCGAGCAGGTAGACGGCGACGGCCTTCTGGCCCCCGTGGCAGGCCGCCCACATCGCGTTGCCGAGCTCGTCCTCGGCATGCTCGACGTAGTGCGGGAAGAACTCCTTCACCAGGTCCAGGTAACCGAGCGCGGCGGCGTCGAAAGGCGTGATCTGGGCACCCCTCTCGACCAGTCGCCGGGCTGTCTCCCACTGGGCGAAGGCGGTCGCGTCGCTGAGCGGCGTGCCGCCGGCGATCACGCCGCCCTCCGCCTCGATGTCGGCGCCCGCGTCGAGCAGGGCGTCGAGGACCTCGACGTCGTCGCTGCTCGCCGCCCAGTGCAATGCCGTCTCCGCGTGCCGGCCGTGGAAGGGGGCGTTGACTTCTGCGCCCGCGCGGGTCAGCACGACGACGACCTCGGCGCCGTTGGGGAAGTGGCCGGGCCAGTCGGTCACGACGTGCAGGAGCGTGCGGGACTGCGAGATGTCGCCGATCCGCGCCGAGCCGAGATCGGGGTGGTCGTGGATCAGCCGGCGAAGGGACGCGACGTCACCGAGGTGGATGGCGTCGACGATCGCGACAGCCAGTGGGTCTCGCGTGTCGAGGAGCACGCGGGCATCCTGGCACGTCAGGCCCGCACGAAGTCACCCATCGGCGTGCTGATCCGGCCGTCCTCGGTGAATTCCACTGGTGCGCCGTCCAGCGTGAACGTCCGGCCGCTCCGTGGCACCAGAGCGACGGCTGGACCTCCGGCGACCGACAGCAGGAGGTCCTTCTCTCCGCGCCGGGTGACCACCGCTCGCACCGCACCGAAGGCATAGCTGCCGGCCACCTCGTCGAGGAACTCGTCGGTGAGGTGCGCGGTGCTGTGTCGTCGCTCGAACCGCAGCGGAGGCAGCGTCGGCTCGAGCTTGACCAGCAGCCCGTCGACCTCCGCCTCGAGGTCGTGGGTGAACTGCGCGGGGAAGCGGTTGTCGTCGCCGCTGACCTGAACGACCGCGTCGAAGACCTCGAGATGGCGGTGCTCGAGGTGGCCCTCGGGCAGGTTGTAGTAGCTGAAGGTCAGTCGCTCCGCGTCGCCGCCGATGGTGATCGGTCCGTAGCCGGGGTGCGCGTACTCGCCGACGTAGTCGTTCAGGGGCCGCACGGCAGGCAGCGGCTTGCTGCGGGCGGCTCCGCTCTTCTTCGCGTTGTCCATCGACTCGAGGAGCGAGGTCATCCGGGAGTGGTAGGTCGCGCCGTGGTCAGCCTTCTCGACGCCGTCGATCACGTCGAGCACGAGGTAGGGCAGGGCATCCCGCAACGATGTCGCGTGCAGGTTGGTGAGGACGGCGATGCCGATCCCTTCCTCCGGCACCGTGAGCACCTGCGAGCTGAAGCCGTCGATGTTGCCGCCGTGGTGGGTGATCCGCTTGCCGCGGTATTCCTCGATCACGAGCGCCAACCCGTAGCCGACGTTGCGCGCCACACCTTGTCCGAACATCGGGACGACGGCCCAGGCCGGGGTCCGCAGCTCCTGCAGGACGGAGCTCGACAGCAGCGGATCGCGCCCGTCGACGCCTTGGGCCAGCCGCGTTGTAAGCCACGGCACCAGCTCGTTGACCGAGGAGTTGATGTTGCCGGCCGGCCCCGCCAGGTCGAGGGAGGCGAACGGCACCTGCTTCGCGAGATCCTCACCCATGTTGCGGACGTACGGCTTCGCGTGGTCGGTGTCGGCCTGCGTCTCGACGACCGAGAAGTTGGTGCGGGTCATGCCGAGTGGCGTCAGCACCCGGCTCCGGACAGCGTCCTCGTAGCTCCCGCCGGTCAGCCGGCCTGCGAGGTGGCCAGCCGTGAGGTAGAGCAGGTTGTTGTACTGCCACTCCTGGCGGAACGGCTTCGTCGGCGGCAGGTGCGGCAACCGCGCGATGACCTCGTCACGGTTGAGGGTCCCGTCCCCGGCGTACCAGAGCAGGTCGTGCCGGGGGAGTCCCGAACGGTGCGAGAGGCAATCGCGCACGGACAGCAGCTGCGTCGCGATCGGGTCCTGGAGGGCGAAGCCGGGGAGGTACGACGAGACGGGCACGTCGAAGTCGAGCTTGCCCTCATCGACGAGGGTCGCGAGCACCGCGGCGGTGAAGGTCTTCGTCGAGGACCCGATGGGGAACAGCGTGTCCGCCGTAACCCGCAGGTCGGCGTCGACATCACGGTTGCCGAACCCCTCTGCCAGCAGCACCTCCCCGTCCTTTACGACGACGATGGCGCAGCCAGGGACGCCGAAGCGCTCCCGCTCGGTCTCCACGAGCGTGCGGATCTGGTCGACGAGGCTCATGCCCTGCAGTCTGCGCTCCTGCTGACGGTGCGGCGTCGTGCGGGAGCACCAACGTCGCGGCCGTGCTTGGTGGGTCAGACTCAGGGCATGCACACGCACCGGCTGGATCTCGAGGACGCCACCCTGCGCGAGTGGGACGCCACCATCCTGCATGTCGACCCCGAGCAAGGCATCGTGCTCGACCGATCTGCCTTCTATCCCGGCGGTGGCGGACAGCCGCCGGACCGCGGCGTCCTGCTGTGGGGTGGCGTCCAGACCCGGATCGCCGGCGCGCGCAAGGGCGACGACCTCTACCTGGTGCCCGAGGAGGGGGATCCGCTCCCACCAGCCGGTACGGCGGTCAGGGGAGCCCTCGACGATGCTCGCCGGACCGCGCTGATGCGCAGCCACTCCGCGATGCACCTGCTCTGCGGCGTGGTCAGCCGCGACTACGGCGTACCCGTCACGGGCGGCGCGATGGACGAGCTGACCGGCCGGATGGACTTCGGCATGGAGGCACTGCCCGACGGCTTCCTCGACGCTGTGCAGCAGGCCTGCCTCGTCGAGGTTGCGGCCGACCGCGCGATCGAGGTGAGCTCGGTGCCTCGCTCCGAGGCGGTGGTCAAGACCGCGATCGATCTGCTCCCCGAAGGACTGGAGGTCGTGCGGATCGTCGACATCGTCGGGCTCGACCGGCAGGCCGACGGCGGTACCCACGTCGCGTCGACCCGCTTCATCGGCGACATGCGGCTGCTCAAGACCGAGAACAAGGGCAGGGGGTTCCGACGGATCCGGTTCGCCCTCTCGTAGGTTGATCGCCATGCCGAGCGACCTGCTGCTGAAGACCACCAACTCCGTTCATCGCTTCGCCCTGAAGCTGACCGGGGGTCGGGTCGGCTGGCAGCTCAAGGGCATGCCGGTGGTACAGCTCACGACCACAGGGCGCAAGAGCGGTGAGCCGCGGACCGTGATGCTCACCTCGCCGTACCAGGAAGACGACACCGTCGTGGTCGTCGGATCCCGCGGCGGGGACGACAAGCCGCCCGCGTGGCTGCTCAACGTCCAGGCGTCGGGGGACGTGCGCGTGGCCATGAACGGCGGAGATCCGGTCCCGTACGGGGCTCGCGTCGCCGATCCCGCCGAGCGAGCTCGGCTGTGGCCGCTCGTGACCAAGGACTACCCGCACTACGCGGGCTACCAGACCAAGACGGACTGAGAGATCCCGCTGGTCCTGCTCAGCCCTGCCTGATCAGGCGCTGTTCGCGCTGGGGCTCGGCGCCGTGTTGATCAGCTCGGTCGCGTCCTCGACGAGGATCGCCTCACGCTGCAGCGGCAGGAGCAGCTCGCGGCCGTGGTGACCGCAGAACATCAGGTCCCCGCTGACGAAGACCGCGCGGATGAAAGCCTGCGCACCGCACCGGTCGCACCGGTCCCCGATCGTGAGCGATGACAGCTGGGTGAGCGTCGTTGCTGACATCCGGACCTCCCGGTGCGGGGCTGATACCGCTTGTTCGACCCGATTCATGCGCTTCGGCATCACCCGGACGGGTGATGGACACTGGGCTGCTATCGTTTCGAGCCGCACAACCGGCGCCGCTAGCTCAGTTGGTTAGAGCAGCTGACTCTTAATCAGCGGGTCCGGGGTTCGAGTCCCTGGCGGCGCACCAAAAGCTCGACGTTCAAACCCTGCCGACCAGAAGGTCGGTGGGGTTTGTTCGTTGATGGCTCCCAGAAGCCCTCGCGTGCCCAGGGCGACTGCGCAGGGACGTCCGGCGAAGTTGACCGCGAGGCCCTGATCCGCGCTGTCTCCAGCAGGCTCGCGAAGGGCTCAGCCAGCTCAGCCTCGACCTCTCCGTCGTCCTTGATCTTGATCCGCTTGAAACAAGCCTGGTTGATCAGGCGTCGCCTGGCAGAGTCGGCATCCAGGTAGGTCTGGTGCATGTTCGTGATGAACGCGAGGCACCGCTCCAGGTTTCGTTCGACCTGTTCCCAGGACATGGCTGCTGCTGTCATCCGACTCTCTGCAGCCTCAAGCTCGCGCGCGATGCGGTCCTGTTCGGACTTCATCAGGTCCAGCGGCACGGCTCCCGCATAGTGAGCCTGCAACAACTTGTGTCGCTCGTCAGTCAGCTTCTGGATCTTCCGTGCAGCGCGGGCCCGCTCGGATTCGACCTCTCCGCGTTCCGCCTCAAGCTGGGCGCTGAGGTCTGCCCGCTGGGCCTCGGCCTCCTCGGGGCTGAGCTGGTAGCGCTCGTACTCAGCGGCGGCGTACTCCTCGACGGATTCGATGAGCATGGCCTTCTGCTTGCACGACAGCTTGTGGCGCTGCCGGCCGATGCAGATGAAGTAGGGGTAGATCGTGCCCCAGCGACCCTTCGCGTGCGTAACGATCAGCCGGGATTCGCAGCGGCCGCAGAACACCGTGCCCTTCAAGTAGTGCGGGTGCACGCGGGTCTTCTCTCCCGCGTAGTTCTGTGCTGCCAGCACGTCCTGGACTCGCTGCCAGAGCTCGGGCTCAACGAGCACGGGGTGCTTGCCGGGGTAGGTGACACCTCGGTAGCTCACCAGCCCCTTGTAATACGGCTTGCGCAGGATGTTGTGCAGGGTGGAGAGCACGAGCGGCTTGGCGGGCCGACTCGGCCCGGCGCGACTCGTTAGGCCTCGATCCGTGAGCTCTTCGAGCAGGCGCCGAAGGGTCCACTCTCCCGTGGCGTAAGCCTCGAATGCCCAGAGGATGAGTGGGGCTCGCTCCTCATCAAGTTCGATCGTGCGAACCTCACGGCCATTCTGAACTTGGCGAGAGTTGAGGTATCCGAGCGGCGCTGCCCCTGGCGTGCCTCCGGACTTGGCCTTCTGCACGCTGCCCTTGATGACCTCGTTGGCGAGGTTGCGGCTGTAGAACTCGGCGATCGAGCTCATGATCCCATGCAGCAACAGCCCGCTCGGGGTCTCGTCGATGTTCTCCGTGACGGACACGAGCGTCGCCCCGGCGGCTTGCAGCGCCAGGTTGATCGTCACGTCGTCGGCTCGTGATCGGGCCAGGCGGTCGACCTTGTGGACGATGACGACGTCGACTTGCTCCGCCCGGACGTAGGCCAGGAGTCGTTGCAACTCAGGTCGGTTTGCCGAGCGAGCGCTCTCGCCGCGGTCGACGAACTCCTCGACGATCACCGCTCCGAGCGCCGCAGCCTTGCGCTGACAGGCCTCACGCTGGGCAGGGATGGAGTAGCCCTCCGGGTCGCCGCCCATCTCGGCTTGTTCCTTGGTCGAGACCCGCAGGTAGACGACAGCCTGGGGCAGTCGGGGGTCGTCGCCGCCGAGCTTCTTGGTTGATGCCATGGTCACCGCCCCTCGTGGTTGGGGCGAGGTTCCGCGTCGTCCGCGATGAGCGGCACAGGTGCAAGCTCATGCCGGTCGAGTGTGGTTTGAATCTCGCTCTCCAACGCGTCGAGTGCCTCTGCCGACAGCTCGCGGTACTTCAGACGCAGGTAGGTGCTCAGCCCAGGAAGCTCCTCAGGGATGAGGTAGTCGGCGCGGGCGTAGAGATCGGCCAACGGCACGTCGAGCGCCGCCGCGATGCGCTGCAGCTTCTCGGGCGTGGGGTTGGCGATGGCACCCTGCTCCATGCGCACCAGCAGGCTGTTGTGGATGCCGCAGGCGGCTTCGAGCTGACGGAAGCAACGTCGTGTTGAGGGCCTGGCGTATCGGGACGAACGCTGAATTCGCCGCCAATGAGCTAGCGGAAATGGATGGGACGGATCTGTTACTCGGTTACCAGGAGTTCGACAACGGCAAATACCAGACGCGAGTCGTTCGCCTCGGACCGGATGGCGCCGTCAAGTTGGACTTTGCTATTGCGACTCTGGACTGGACGGACAGCGCGCCGCGCAGTCAACTCCGCCTCCGCGGCGGCGAGATTTTCCAATCGCGGTCCACACCCGCCGGTTACCAGATCGGGGCCTTCAACGTGAGGGGAACGTCATGAGATCGCAGGTCGTGATTCTTTGTCTGACGGGCTTTGGCGTCGGCAGTGTCCTGGCGGCCACGCCCGCAGCTGCCTATCACACCAACTTCACCGCGACATGCTCGAACCCGACCTCCCCGCCGCTGGCAAACTCGTACAAGCGGTCAGCAGCCCGGGCCTATTCGCTGGCGGGGCGTTACGAGGGCTACCAATGGGGTGGCGGCTGCTGGAACGACAATGACCGAGATGAGTCGCCCGGGGACCCCACAGAGAAGACCGACACCCGTGGAGAAGGCGGGGACTGCTCGGGCTTTACCAATAAGACCTGGCGCATCAAGGCCGCGACTGACGCCAACCGGTATCAATACACCATGATGGATAATCACCACGCCGAAGGCACGTCGACTCAGACGACGACTACGGCTTCCTACACGGCTACCACCGTGAAGTCATATTCGTCAACGATGTATATGGATGCCTTTGTCCATGGGGGACACCACATTGGGATGATCTACACCCAAGGCAGTTCAGGCGGCACCGACACGATCATCGAGGCCAAGGGCGAGTCATACGGCACAATCCTTGCGTCTGAGAGCTACCGTGGTGATGCCAACTATGAGCACGCAGTGATTCGCAAGAACTGGACCCCGGAATGCTGGCCCTCGTGTGTGACCTAACCTCGGTCGCATGAACGGATCGCTTGCCAGGTGAGCCGACGCACGGTGCTGGGC
>JBHEMB010000494.1:0-6546 GCA_046262855.1 Mycobacteriales bacterium
GTCCGCCAGCTCCTGGTCGGCCCGGCAGTGGTCCGCGCGGCAGTGGTCCGCTGAGGACTGGTCCGGGAGCGCGTGGTCTGCCCGGCAGTGGTCGGCGCGACAGTGGTCCGCCCGGCAGTGGTCCGCCCGGCAGTGGTCGGCCCGGCAGTGGTCGGCCCGGCAGTGGAGCGCCTCCGGATGGGAGTGAGGCGACTCGTCGGCGTCGTCGTCGCCCTGGGCCTGTTGGCTCAGGGCTGCGCCGCACTCGGGCTGCGGGACCGCCCTGGCCTGGCGCCGCTGCCGCACGTCTCCTGGGCCGATGGCTGGCTTCTGGTCGCGGTGTGCTTCCTGCTGACGCTCGCCAGCGACTGGGTGAACGTACGCGTCCAGCACGGCGCAGAGACGGAGGAGCTCACCTTCTTCGAGGCGGCCTGCGTCGTGGACGTGCTGGTGCTGCCGGCTTCCTGGGCGTTGACGGTGCCGGTGGTGGCGACGCTCGTGTGCTCGCTGCTGCGCCGCCGGAGGCCTGAGAAGACGCTGTTCAACGTCGGCAACCTGGCCGTCGGTGTGGCGGTGCTGGTCACCGCGGCGCAGCTGCTGGGCGACGGCGACGGGATGTCGGTGCGTACGGTCGCCGGTCTCACCGTCGGGATGCTCGGGCTGGTCGCGGTGAACCTGGTCGCGCTGTCCCTGATCCTGTCGCTGGTCGCGGACCAGCCGCCCTGGCGCGCGGTCCGCGACGGCGCCGGGCTCTCGGGCATCATCGCGGTGTGCACCGTCGCGCTGGGCGGCACGTTCGTCACACTGGCCGAGGTGGCGCCCGGGCTGCTGCCGTTCTCCGTGATGCCGGCCAGCGCGCTCATGTACGCCTACCGATCGCGCGCCCAGGAGTCGCAGGAGCGGAACCGGTCCGCGCAGCTGCTCACGCTGTCGCAGCTGCTGGCAGGCGGGCTCGACGACGACGTCCTGTCCCGGTTCCTGGACGTCGGCCGCCAGGCGTTCGGCGTCGACCTGGCGCTGGCGCTGCTGGACCCGACCGCTGCACCCGGCGGCGCCTATCCCGTAACCGTGTGCGACGACCGCGAGCTCGGGCGCGACCGGCGGGCCGCCACCCTGTACGAGGCCGACCTGCTGTGGAGGACCGACGGCGCGACGCTGCTCACGGAGGGGCTCCCGGAGGACTGGCGCGCGGCCCTCGTCGCACCGCTCGAGGCCGAGGGGCGCCGGATCGGCGTCATCGTGCTCGCCACCCGGGCCCGCCGGCACCGCCTCAACGCCGCCGACGTCACCCTCCTGAACCCGCTCGCCTCAGCCCTCGCGGTCGCGCTGCGGGCCGCCGTACAGCTGGAGCGTCTCGAGGAGGAGCGCAGCAAGCTCAAGGCGGTCGTCGACCAGTCCTCGGACGGCATCCTCGTCCTCAACGGTCGCGGGATCGTGCAGCTCTGGAGCCCCGCGATGGAGGCGCTGACCGGACGCGCCGAGCTCACCACCCACGGCCGGCCGATCGCAGCGCTGCTCGCGATGTCCGGCAGCGACGGCACGGCGGTCGACCTGTTCGCGAGCGGGCGCGACGAGATGACGGTCGAGCAGCCGCACGTGGTCGCGGAGCTGCTGCTCACCCGCGACGACGGGCAGACACGGGTGGTCCGCTGCGCGCACGCCGGCGTCTTCGACGGCGACGAGCTCGTCCGGGACGTCGTGATGCTGCACGACGTGACCCGTGAGCGCCAGGTCGAGCGGCTCAAGGCCGACTTCATCGCCACCGTCTCCCACGAGCTGCGTACGCCGGTGACGCCGATCAAGGGCTACGCGGACCTGCTCCGCCGACGTGGCCACATCATGAGCGAGGCCAAGCGCAACGAGTGCCTCGACGTGATCTCCGACCGCGCGAACCACCTGACCCGCCTCGTGGAGGACCTGCTGCTCGCCTCCCGGATCTCGGCGACCGAGAGCTCCGGGCGTGGCAATGTCGACATGGCCAGGGATGACCTCGCAGCGCTGGTACGACGCGCCTGCGGCGACTTCGGCGACGAAACCGCCCGGGTGGCTGTCGACGTACCCGCCAGCCCCCTGCTGGTCGACTGCGACCCGGTCCGCGTCATCCAGGTCATCACCAACCTCGTGTCGAATGCGCTGAAGTACTCCCCGCCCGACAGCCCCGTGGTCGTGCGGGTCCGGCAGGCCGGCACCCGCGCGCTCGTCGAGGTCCGCGACAGCGGCAGGGGCATCCCCGCCGACCAGCTCGACCAGGTCTTCGACAAGTTCCACCGGGTCGAGGACCCCATGCTCATGACGACCGGCGGCACAGGGCTCGGGCTCTACATCGCTCGCGAGCTGGCCGCCGCGATGGGCGGCAGCGTCACCTGCACGTCCACGCTCGGCGTTGGCTCCGTGTTCACGCTGTCACTCCGTGTAGCCGGATCCGGGCCGGTTCCGCCCTCGGCACGGGACGCGCAGCCCGAGCCCGCCGCCGGGCCCGTGGACCTGCCGCGCCCGAGGCCCGCACCCCCCCGCGCTGGGCGCGCCGCCACGCCCGGAGCCCGCTGACGGGGGTTCTCACGCCGCAGCCCGCTAGGGTTCAGCGTGAAAGCGCCGCGCGCCACGCGGCGTGGGCACTCGGGGCACGCGTCCCCACCGACGACCAGGAGGACCCCGTGGCGGAGACTTACAACGGCTACTGCGTCAAGTGCAAGGAGAAGCGCGACTTCGACGGTGAGGTCAAGGTGAGCGACTCCGGTCGCCGCATGGCCCAGGGTCTCTGCCCCGTGTGCGGCACCAAGATGAACCGCATCCTCGGCAAGGCCTAGCCAGCAGTCTGCTCGGAACGGGCGGTCCCCTCGCGGGGCCGCCCGTTCTGCGTTCCCGGACACGGCTGTGGACGGCGAGGACTTGTGGACGTGCTCCTCGCTCCACAGGGCTGCGGTGCCACGGTGACGCCCCCGACCGCTGGAGGAGCCTGTGAGACCCGTCCTCGTCCCGTCCGCCCGACGCCTGTGGCGCGACGACGCCACCCTGCAGCTCGGCCGTCCTTCGAGCCGCAGCCAGCTCGTGCAGGGCCTGACGCCGGAGCGGCGGGCGCTGCTCCCGTTGCTGGACGGCTCGCGCACCCGTGACCAGGTGCTGTCCCAGGCCCGGGCCGCCGGCTGTCACGACGCCGAGGACGTGCTGGCCGTGCTCGAGGACGGGGGTCTCGTGCTCGACGCGGACGACCTCTCGCCGGCGGGGCTCGACCGCACCGAGCGGGAGCGGCTCGCGCCGGACCTGGCCACCCTGGCCCTGACCCGCGGGCGTCGTGCAGCCGGTGCGTTGCTCGCTCGCCGGGCCGCCCGCGTCGTCGTGCACGGCGGCGGCCGGGTCGGCGGTCCCCTCGCCGCGCTGCTCGCCGCGGCGGGCGTGGGCACCGTGGATGTCCGCGACCATGCCACGACCCGAGCGTCCGACACCGCGGTCGGCGGTCTGCAGGTCGAGGACCTCGGCCGGCCGCGCGGTGAGGCGATGAGCGGCCGGCTGCGCTCGCTCGGTTCGGCCCGGTCGCCGGCCTTGGTCGTGCTGGCGGACGACGGTGCCGCGGGCACCGCGGTGCACCTGACCCGGGCCGGCACGCCCCACTTGCTGGCGTTCGTCGAGGAGGCTCGCGGCGTCGTGGGCCCGCTGGTGCTGCCGGGCAGCTCGCCGTGCCTGGGCTGCCTCGAGCTCGTCCGCACGGCGCTCGACCCCGGCTGGCCCCAGCTGGCGACCCAAGCCGACCGGACGCCGCGGGCGGCGCAGGCGTGCGACGCCGTGCTCGCCACGGCGGTGGCGGCCCAGGCGGCCATGCAGACGCTGCAGCTGCTGGAGGGCGACACCCCGGCGTCGGTCGGGGGCACCCTGGAGCTCGAGGTCCCGGGCTGGCGCTGGCGGCGGCGGAGCTGGCCGCAGCACCCCGACTGCGACTGCGCGTGGGCCCAAGCTGTGGCTTGACCAGCGCAGCAGGCTCGCGGCAGCGACACTGTCTGAGTGAGCGACATCCCGAAGCGCGCGGTGACCCGCGGCGCCAAGCTCGCGACGCTGCCGATCGGCGTCGCGGGCCGCGGCGCCCTGGGGCTCGGCAAGCGCATCGGCGGCAAGTCCGCGGAGGCGGTGGCCGCGGAGCTGCAGGCGCGTACCGCTGAGCAGCTGTTCCAGGTGCTGGGCCAGCTCAAAGGCGGCGCCATGAAGTTCGGCCAGGCGCTCAGCGTCTTCGAGGCCGCGCTCCCCGAGGAGATCGTCGCCCCCTACCGCGCGGCGCTCACCAAGCTGCAGGAGGCCGCGCCGCCGATGCCCGCGGCCACGGTGCACGGCGTACTCGCCCAGCAGCTCGGCGACGACTGGCGCGCGCTGTTCAGCGCCTTCGACGACAAGCCCGCCGCGGCCGCCTCCATCGGGCAGGTCCACAAGGCCGTCTGGTCCGACGGCCGCGAGGTCGCCGTCAAGATCCAGTACCCGGGCGCGGGCAAGGCGTTGCTGTCCGACCTCAAGCAGCTCAGCCGGCTGGCCCGGATGTTCAGCCGGTTCTCCCCCGGCCTCGACATCAAGCCGCTGCTCGCCGAGCTCGAGGCACGCGTTGCGGAGGAGCTCGACTACGAGCTCGAGGCACAGGCGCAGGAGCAGTTCGCCCAGGCGTACGACGGTGACGACCGGATCCGGGTCCCGCACGTCATCGCCGGGGCCGACCGGGTCCTCGTCACGGAGTGGATCGACGGGACGCCGCTGTCGGTCGTCATCCGCGAGGGCTCGTCGTCGGACCGCGATCGCGCCGCTGAGCTGCTCGCGACGTTCCTGTTCAGCGGGCCGGTCCTCGCAGGGTTGCTGCACGCGGACCCGCATCCCGGCAACTTCCGGTTGCTGCCCGACGGCCGGTTGGGCGTCATCGACTTCGGCGCCGTCAACCGGCTCCCCGACGGCGCCCCCGAACCGATCGGCCGGCTGGCCCGGCTGGCGCTCGAGGGCAAGGCCGAGGAGGTGCTTGCCGCGCTCCGTGACGAGGGCTTCGTCAGGCCCTCGATCGACGTGGACGCCGACCGGGTGCTCGACTACCTGCTGCCGATGCTCGAGCCGATCGCCGCCGTCACCTTCCGGTTCTCGCGCGAGTGGCTGCGCCGCGAGGCCATCCGCCTGGCGGACCCCCGGTCGCCAGCCGCCCAGCTAGGGCGCCAGCTGAACCTGCCGCCCGCCTACCTGCTCATCCACCGGGTCACCCTCGGCACCATCGGGGTGCTGTGCCAGCTGGGCGGCGAGGCACCGTTCCGCTCCCTCATGCAGCAGTGGCAGCCCGGCTTCGCCCCGCCCGGAGCCGCGCAGCCCCCCAGCCGCCGCTGAGCCGCCGACCGTCACCGGCAGACCACGTGGGTTCCGCCTTGCCCTGACGCGGTGCCTCTCGCATCGTTGGCCGGTGCCGGGCGGGCTACCACCAGGCTTCGTCGAGCTTGCCCTCGATCGAGCGCAGGTTGTCCCGGGTGCAGCGCTCGCAGATCCAGGTGGCGCCGCGCTCGCTGACCTGCAGCGACCAGGTCGCGGGACGCTCCGCCACCACGGTCCCGCACACGGTGCACGTGCAGGGCTCGCTCATGCAGCGAGTATGCGCGCTACTTGCGCGGCAGGATCGTCATCGTGGCGGGCCGCGGGACCGGCAGCTGCGGGGGCGCCTCGAAGACAGCGGGTACGGCGGGCATCGGCGGCGGCGCGAACGGCGCCTGGGCCGGCGTGGACCCCGCGAGAGCCGGTGGGCCCCACGGAGCTGTCGGAGGAGCCGACGGCGGCGCCCAGGTGGGAGTGCCGGCGAACGCGCCGGCGCCGTCGTGGCTGAGCAGGTAGTAGAGCGTCCAGCCGGCGACCAGCGTGCCGGGGACGTAGTGGCCCGACACGAGACCGACGAGACCGTAGGCGATCGCGAAGCCCTCGTAGCCGACGGTGTACCAGCGCCAGGACGGCTCCTGACGCATCGCGAGACCGACGAAGACGGCACCGGCCGCCACCAGGAGGGTAGGGATCGTCCAGCCGCTCGCGCTGCTTCCGGTCATGGCGAACAGGGCTGTGACGACCGCCTGCAGGATGAGGCGGCCCCTGAAGCCGCTGGCCGAGGACATGTCCCCTCATCGGCGGTTGCGAGGCTGCTCTTGACCCGCCGCCTACGCTCAGGAGCGTGGACGAGCCGGACCCGCACTACCTCGAGCTGCTGCGCTCCTCCACGCTGCCGCAGGCCTACCTGCCCGCGGCGATGCGAGGTCCGCAGAAGCCGTGGGTCCGGGTCGCCGCCACGGTCATGATGGGAATTTTCCTGATCGCCACAGCCCTCGGCGTCTGCCTCACCTACGGGCCAGGGGTCTAGCCGACGGAGGCGCCCCGGCGCTCCCGCTGCTAGCTCCAGACGAGCGCGTCCGGGCGGGGATCCGCCTTCCAGGTCCCGCGCGGCGCCGGCCAGGACATCCCGGAGACGCTGACGGTCGAGATGCCGTACGACGCAGCGTGCGCCACCAGCCACGAGGTGGCTGTCCACGTCTGTGCCGTCGTCCGGCCGCGGAACAGGCCACCCGGTCCAAGCTCCACCAC
>JBHEMB010000495.1:0-3645 GCA_046262855.1 Mycobacteriales bacterium
GGTCGCGTCGACGCCGCCGAACCGCGAGAGGTACAGCACCCCCGCAAGACCGGCGCAGGCTCCGCTCAGGGCGAAGGCCAGCACCGTCCGGCGTACGACGGGGATGCCGACGAGCAGGGCGGCAGGCGGGTTGCTGCCGACGGCGTACAGGTCACGTCCCGTGCGCAGGGTGCGGAGGAACCAGGAGCCGGCAGCGGCCGCGATCAAGCAGACCCACATCAGGTACGGGATCCCGAGGAACGTGTCGAGGCCGAACCTCACGACACTGCGAGGGAGCTGGTCGGAGTTGATCCGGTCGCTCCCCGTCACCAGCGCCTGGATGCCCTGAACGACGTAGAGCGTCCCCAGCGTCACCACCAGCGCCGGCAGCTTCAACACCGCGACCAGGACGCCGTTGACGAGGCCCACCGCCGCGCCCACCAGCAGACCGAGCACCACGACGGTGACCAGGGCGTGCTGCGGGTGCTGGGAGACGTAGTAGCCGGTGGTGTAGGCGGACAGGCCGAGGGTTGAGCCCACCGAGAGGTCGACGTGCCGCATCACCACGACGAAGGTCTCGCCGACCGCCATCAGACCGGTGATCGCCACCGCCAGCAGCAGGTCCTTGCGGCCCTGGGAGCCGAGGAAGCCGTGGTTCGACAGCTGGGTGAAGACGAGCACCACGAGCAGCGCCAACCCGACGGGCATCTCTCGCGCCTTCAGCAAGCCGCCGAGGCCGCGCGGCGACGCCGAGAGGGTCAGCGAGGTCATGCCGGCACCGCCTGTCCCGTGGCGGCGAGCATGACCCGTTCCTGGCTGGCCTCGTCCCGGTCGAGCTCGGCGACGAGCTGCCCCTCGCGCATGACCAGCACCCGGTCTGCGATGCCCAACACCTCGGGCAGGTCGCTGGAGACCATGAGCACGGCGAGTCCCTTGGCCGCCTGCTCCGAGAGCAGCCGGTGCACCTCGGCCTTGGTCCCGACGTCGATCCCGCGGGTCGGCTCGTCGACCACGAGGAGCTTCGGGTCGGTGGCCAACCACTTGGCGAGGACGACCTTCTGCTGGTTGCCGCCGGAGAGCCGCTCCACCGGCTGGTCGAGGTCGGCGTGCTTCAGCTGCAACCGCTTCGCCCACGGGCCGGCCAGGTCCCGCTCGCAGCTCCGGCTCAGCAAGCCCTTGCGCGCGAGACGTCCCAGCACGACGACGGCGCTGTTGCGCGCGATCGAAGCGGGCATGAACAGTCCCTGCTGCCTGCGGTCTTCCGGGACGAGCGCGACGCCGCGGGCGACGGCCGTGCGGGGGTCGCCGGCGGGCAGGCGCTGGCCTGCGAGCATCACCTCGCCCTGGTCGTAACGGTCGATGCCGAACACCGCGCGGACCACTTCCGTCCGGCCGCTCCCGACCAGCCCGGCAAGGGCCACGATCTCGCCGGCGCGCACGGTGAAGGAGATGTCGCGGAAGGCGCCGGTGCGGTGCAGCCCCCGCACCTCGAGCACGACCGCGCCGACGTCCGAAGGGATCTTGGGGAACAGGTCGCTGAGCTCGCGGGCCACCATCTGCCGCACCACCTGGGCGGGACTCGTGTCGGCGACGAGCGCCTCGGAGACGGTCGCCCCGTCACGCATGACCGTGACCCGGTCGCAGAGCGCAAACACCTCGTCGAGCCGGTGGCTGACGAACACCACAGCGGCACCGCGGTCCCGCAGCCGACGCGCGACGCTCAGCAGTCGCTCAGCCTCCGTCGCACTGAGGGCAGCGGTGGGCTCGTCCATGACGATGACCCGGGCCTGCGTCGACAGCGCCTTGACGATCTCGACCAGCTGCTGGTCGGCGATCGAGAGCCCCTCCGCCCGGCGGTCCGGGTCGAGCTGGACACCGAGCTCGGTGAACAGCTGCGCCGTCCGGCGCCGCATGTCCGCCCAGTCGACCCGGCCACCCCGCACCGGCTGCCGCCCGACGAAGACGTTCTCCGCCAGGCTCAGGTCCGGGAACAGGCTCGGCTCCTGGTAGATCACGGCGAGGCCCTGCTGCAGGGATGCCCGAGTGCTGCCCTGCACGAACGGGCCGCCGTCGAGCTGCAGCTCACCCGCGTCGAGGCGGTGCACACCCGCGAGCGTCTTGAGCAGCGTGCTCTTGCCGGCACCGTTCTCGCCCAGCAGACCGTGCACCTCGCCGGCGTACAGCGACAGTGAGGCCCCGTTCAGAGCAGCGACGCCTCCGAAGCGCTTGACGGCGCCCGTCACGCGGAGCAGCGGCTCGGTCATCGGGTCCCACCTTCGCGTGGCTCGTTGTGAAACGTTTCAGAAGCGATAAGCGCAAGGTAGAGACCCGCGTCACACCTGGTCAAGACCCCAGCGCAACAAATCTGCCGCTGGCGCGGAGCTCACCGATAGGCCATGCTCTGAATCGTTTCATCAGAAGGGGCGGTGTGCACCGTGCGTCCGGCAGGCATCAAGGAAGTCGCTGAGGCTGCCGGGGTGTCTGTGGGCACCGTGTCCAACGTCCTCAACCGGCCCGCCCAGGTGGCGCCCGCGACGCGGTTGCGCGTCGAGCGCGTGATGGCCGAGCTCGGGTTCGTGCGCAACAGCTCCGCGTCAGCGCTCAAGGCCGGCCGCAGCCGCTCCCTCGGGCTGGTGGTCCTCGACATCGGCAACCCGTTCTTCACCGACATGGCGCGCGGCGTGGAGCAAGTCGCCGCCGAGCGCGGGTACGCCGTACTGCTGTGCAACTCGGACGAGTCCCGCGACCGTCAGGACACGCACCTCACGTTCCTGGAGGAGCAGCGGGTCGGCGGGGTGCTCATCACCCCGGTGCTCGGCGGCCTGCCGCGCCTCGACGCACTGCACGCCCGCGGCACGCCCGTGGTGCTGCTGGACGAGCCCGGCCACGATCAGAGGTGCTCCGTGGCCGTCGACGACGTGCGCGGCGGCGAGCTTGCCGGGGAGCACCTGCTCGCGCAGGGGCGGCGGGAGCTGGTCTACGTCACGGGACCGCCGTCGCTTCGCCAGTGCGTCGACCGCGGCGCCGGCCTGGAGCGAGCGGTGCGCCGGTCAACGCTCGACGTCTCGCTGAGCCGTTTCGAGATCCCCTCGCTCAACGGCGTGGAGGGCTACCGGGCCGCGTCCGGGGTGATCGCGGACGGACCGCCGGATGGGATCTTCTGCGCCAACGACGTCGTCGCGCTCGGTGTGCTGCGGGGACTGCTGGAGGCCGGGCTCTCGGTGCCCGACGACGTCGCGCTCATCGGGTACGACGACATCGAGTTCGCCGCGACCGCTGCCGTTCCGCTGTCGTCCGTGCGCCAGCCCGCGGTGCAGATCGGACGCACGGCCGCGGCTCTCCTTCTCGAGGAGATCGCCGAGCCCGAGCCGCACGCGCATCAGCAGGTGCTGTTCAGGCCCGAGCTGGTCGTACGGCGGTCGACGTCGTCGTCTCGGTAGGCATCCAGCCGCGTGCTGCTCACACCGGTGGAGGGTCGCTCAGGCGGACTCGAGGTCGAGCAGCTGCTGCTTGCGCTCGAGCCCACCGCCGTACCCGGTGAGGCTGCCGTCGCTGCCGACCACCCTGTGGCACGGAACGACGATGCTGACGGGGTTCCTGCCGTTGGCGAGGCCCACTGCGCGGACCGCCGCAGGGGAGCCGATGCGCGCGGCAAGCTTCGCGTAG
>JBHEMB010000496.1:0-12522 GCA_046262855.1 Mycobacteriales bacterium
TCTCCTCGACCATGCGCACTCCGTCCTGGCCGGACCAGATGTCACCGTTGCCCAGGACAGGCACGGAGGTGATGTGCTCCTTGAGCGTCCGGATCGCCTGCCAGTCAGCGGATCCCGAGTACAGCTGCTCGACAGTGCGCGCGTGCAGGGCGATGGCGGCGACCCCCGCGTCAGCTGCTGCTGAGGCTGCCTCGAGGTAGGTCAGGTTCGCATCGTCGATGCCCTTGCGCATCTTCACCGTGACAGGCACGGGGCCGGCGGCCCGCACCGCGGCGGCGACGATGTTGCCGAACAGCACGTGGTGCGCCGGCAGTGCGCCCCCGCCGCCGCGCCGGGTCACCTTCGGCGAAGGGCAGCCGCTGTTGAGGTCGATGTGGTCCACGCCGCTGTCCACGACCCGCTTGACGGCCTCGGACACCCAGTACGGGTCGACGCCGTAGAGCTGCACCGACCTGATCGGTTCGTCGGGTGCTCCGGCGATCATCGTGAAGGTCCGGTCGTTGCCCTCGCAGAGCGCCCGGGCGGACACCATCTCGCTGACATAGAGCCCGCCGCCGAAGGTGCGGCACAGCGCCCGGAAGGCAGCGTTGGTGACGCCCGCCATCGGGGCCAGCACGACGGGGGACCCGACCGCGATCGGCCCGATCTTCAGGTCCACAGGTCCACCAGAGCCGTGCCGACCTCGTCGAGCAACCGCCGTACCAGGGGGAGGGACACCCCGATGACGTTGCCGGCGTCTCCCTCGATCCCATCGAGGAACGGCGCCGACCGGCCGTCGAGGGTGAACGCCCCGGCGACGTGCAGTGGTTCGCCGGTCGCGACGTACGCCTTGATCTCGGCGTCGCTGGGCTTGCCGAACCGGACCAGGGTGGAGCACACCTCGGACGCCTCGCGGCCGGAGCCGGTGTCGATGACGCAGTGCCCCGTGAGCAGGTAACCGTGCCGGCCGCGCATCGCCTGCCAGCGGGCGACCGCCTCGTCCGCGGACGCGGGCTTGCCGAGAACGTTCCCGTCCAGCTCCAGCATCGAGTCGCAGCCGAGCACGAGAGCGTCGGGGTAGGACGCGGCCACGGCCCGAGCCTTGCGCTGTGCGAGACCGAGCACGACGTCGTACGGCTCGCCCTCGAGGTCCTCCGGGACGCCGCTCACCACGACCTCCGGGCTCAGCCCGGCATCACGCAGCAACCGCAGGCGCGCGGGCGAGGCAGAGGCGAGCAGGAGGCGACGTGGCACGTCCCATTATCAGCGATACAGCACGTCGCGAAGCCAGGACGCGTCCGTGGCCGGGTCGCGCAGCACGATGTCGGTGGGCCGGCCGCCGCTCGGAGCAAGCGCCACCTCGTCGGCCGTGACGAGCAGCGGGCGGGTGAAGCCGCGTTCCTCGGGCGACATGGCGGCCGCTGCGGCAGGGCCGAACGCCGGGTCGATGAGCGCGAGCTTGGTCCAGCCGCGCTTGCGCATCGGGGCGATGACGGCGCCGAGGCCCCCGGCCTCCGACGCGATCGCGGAGCGGAGGCTGGCAGAGCCGAGCAGCGTCACCGCGTCACAGTCCCCGATGGGCCGCAGCTGCCCCTTCGGGTCGAGCCTGAGGCGCTCTGCTGCGACCGCGCCCATGCGGTCCAGGTAGGCCTCGGCCTCGCGCCACTCCACCGCTGCGTCGAGGCCCACGGCGTCCAGCAGCGGCTCCGGCAGGAGGACCACGTGGTCGGGATCATCGGGGTCGATGTCGACGGCACCCAGCCCGAGGTCGAGGGCGCGGCCCAGGACGCGACGGCGTACCCAGTCCGGTCCCGGATGCAGGAGGTGGTCGGTGGGCAGCCCGACCGGACGCAGCCGCTCGCGAAGGTCGTCGAGACTGACGTCGGCAGCCCAGCGCCGGGCGAGCAGCCAGCGGGCCAGCCGTTCGCGACCGTCGGGCGTCTCGGGGTCGTGGCCCGCGAGCGCCGTGCGGCACTCTCCCCAGGAGACCCAGATCATCGGCTCGTCGGTGAGCCAGACCCCGAGCGTGCCAGGCTCGATGTCGAGGTCATGCAGGACGGACACGGCGAGGAGCCCCCGTCGCAGCTCGACGGCGGTGGGCACCGCCGGCTGCTGCGCGTCCTGCTCCGTCACCCTGCGACGTTACCCGCGCGGCCACGATCGCACGTCTGGCATCCGGGTGAACAGGACTACCCGGAGATGGTCCTTTCGGGCCAACTGTCCGAGTTCCGCCACGCCGATGCTGTGGTGACTGCACTCTGGCGAGGACGCGGTCACCGGATCCGCGCCCTTGAGGGGGGTGCGCGGGTCCGACCGCTTAACGAGAGGCCGCACCCACAACCTGGGTGCGGCCTCTCGGCGTCAGCACCGCCATGGCAAGCGCCAGCATCCCGGCCGCAGGCCAGACCAGCCGCGGCGCAGCTCCGTACAGGGTGGTGCCGAGCAGCGGGCTCAGCAGCATCCCACCGATGGATGCCGCGGCGTACAGCGACTGGTAGCGGCCTTCCATGCCGGCCGGCGCCAGGTCTGCCGCGAGCGCCGTGGCGGTCGGCTTGTAGAGCATCTCGCCGGCGCTGATCACGAGTACGGCGGTCAGCGCGCCGGCCACCACGGGCGCGGCACCCAGGACGAGCCAGCCGAGGCCCACGAGCGCGTAGCCGGCGCCGATCACCGACCAGGCAGGGTGGCCGGCGAGCCGGCGTGCGACCCGCGGCTCGAAGCACACGATGGCGAGGGCGTTGAGGGTGACCGACAGGCCGTAGACCACGGGCGGCGCCCCGTGGTCGCGGAGTAACAGCGGCAGCGCGGTGTAGAGCAGCCGGTACGTCGTGTCGACGGCCAGCTCCGTCAGGACGAGCCGGCGGAGCTGACGGTCGTCGACGAGGGCCCGGATCAGGTGACCGTCCAGCAGACGGGTGCGGCGGCCTCCCGGCACCCACCGGGCCACCACGACGAGCAGCACCAGCGACGACAGCGCGTCGACCACGAAAACGACCTCGAAGTGGTGCGCGGCGAGCAGCCCCCCGAGCGGTGGGCCGAGCACGGTCCCGGCGTTGTTGGCAGCCCGCGACCGGGCGATCGCCTCCCGCCGCAGCCCCGCGGGCATGCCACCGGCGACGAGCGCGCTCATGAGCGGACTGCCGACGCCGGAGCTGAGACCGGCCAGCAGAGCGACCGGTCCGAGCAGCACCGTCGGCATCAGCGGAAACGCCGCCACGGCCGAGAGCGCGAGGCCCTTCGACACCAGCAGCACCAGCCGGATGCCGTACCGGTCGCCGATCGATCCGCCGAGCAGGTTGCCGGCGATGCTGGCCAGGCCGTAGCCGGCTGTGACGAGGCCAGCCTCCGACGTCGGCATCCCGCGCGACTGGACCAGGTAGAGCGTGAGGAACAGCCAGGCCAGCGAGCCCGCCGCGCTCACCAGCTGCCCGGCCAGCAGCCAGGTCAGCCAGGCAGGTGAGTTTCTCATGGGAACTTACTAGCATGGCGACGTGCCTGATCCCAGCTGTGCGGTCACCGCTGCCACCGACGTCCTCACCGACCGGTGGTGCTGGCTGGTCGTGCAGGAGATCGCCCGGGGCCACCGCCGCTTCGACGGCCTCGTCGGCGAGCTCGGCATCTCCCGCAAGGTCCTCACCGAGCGGCTCGGCCAGCTGCAGACGGCCGGGCTGGTGAGCCGATCGCCGTACCAGCACAACCCGCCGCGTCACGACTACCTGCTCACCGAGCGCGGCCGGGCGCTGCTGCCCGTGCTGGTCGGGCTGCAGGACTGGGGCGATCGCTGGGTGCTGGGTGCGGGAGAGGTGACGGCGACGGCCACGCCGAAGGACGCGGAGCGGGTGCACGCCCTCGTCGGGCAGCGGGTCCCGGACGTTGTGCTGCCGGCTACCTCCGGCTCCGGCGCCGTCGGTCACGGGGTGCTGTTCGCCTACCCGGCGACCGGTGCCCCGAGCCCGCTGCCGGAGGGGTGGTCCGACGTGCCGGGTGCCGCCGGCTGCACCCTGGAGAACCGGCTGTTCCGGGACCGGCTGCACGAGTTCGGCGTCCCGGTCCAGGGCGTGAGCACGCAGCGGCCCGAGGAGCAGCGGGCCTTCGCACGGCTCGAGCAGATCCCGTTCCCGCTGCTGTCCGACGTCGACCTGGAGCTGGCGGCGGCTCTTCGCCTTCCCACCGTGCGGGTCGCCGACCAGACCAGGCTGCGACGGCTTGTCCTCGTGATCGACGGGGACCGCACCGTGACGGCGGTTCGCTACCCGGTGCTCGACATCGCCGACGCCGTGCAGTGGGCGCTGGATCAGACACACAGATTGCCTGGTACATAAGGGTTTTGTCGGACCTCGTGCCTAGGTTGCGTGGCATGGCGACCTCTGACCTCCGTGCCCTGACCGATGACGAGTTGCGTGACGAGGTGGTGACCTGGGCTGCGCGCGTCGCCGCCGGTGAGGCCCGCCTGATCGCCCTGATCGGGGAGCTCGAGACCCGTGGGGCCTGGGGTGGCGTCGGGGTGCTTTCCTGCGCGCACTGGCTGTCGTGGCGGTGCGGCATGGGGCTCGGCGCCGCCCGCGAGCGGGTCAGGGTCGCGGTCGCACTTCGGTCGCTCCCGGCGGTCGCTGACCGGTTCGCCGCAGGCGGCTTGACCTGGACGCAGGTGCGCGCGATCACCCGGGTCTGCACCCCCGACGACCAGCAGACCTGGCTGGATCTCGCTGCGGCCTGCAGCGGAGCGCAGATCGAGCGTCTCGTCCAGGCCGTACGGCGGTCGGAGGCCGCAGCGGAGGACGCTGCCGATCCGGAGCGAGCCGCTGCCCGACGCCGGCCCGTGGTCCGGACCCGCCCCGACGGCCGGGTCGCGGTGACCTTCGTGCTGGAGGCGGAGGAGGCGACCGTCGTCCTCGCCGGCATGGAACGGGTCCTGGACGCCGCCAAGGCCGAGGTCGCGGCACTGCCCGTCCCTGAGCAAGAGGAGCTGGACCTGATGGAGCGGAGCGAGCCGCCGATGCCGAGGCGCACGACCGTCGGGGTGTTCCTCTCGGACGAGGAGCGGGCTGCGCGCAAGGCCTGGCATGAGGCGTGCATGGAGGTCGCGGACCACAACCTGCGGGTCCGTGAGCAGCGGACCGCCCGTCAGCTGGCACGGGCCAAGGCCGCAGCGACGGCCGGCCTTCCGGAGAAGCCGACCTGGACCGACGCGCTGCTGCGACTGGCCGTCGGCGCGCTGGACGCGCCCGGGCCGCTGCCGGTCGGGGTGAAGGAGCGGCTGCGGGTGTGCGTCGACCCGCTGTCGGGTTGGGCGCGGCTGCGCGATGGCGCGCTGCTCCCGCCCGGCCGGGTCGACGCACCCGCCTGGCCGCTAGGCCCGGTCGAGCTCACCGCCTTCGACAAGGGCCGCTCGATGCGGGAGGTGCCGCTGCCGTTGCGCCGCCTGCTGGGGCAGGTCGACGGCGAGCGCTGCCGGATGCCCGGTTGCACCCGCGTCACGAGGCTGCACGCGCACCACGTCCGCTACTGGAGCCAGGGCGGACGAACCGACCTCGCCAACCTGGTGCTGGTCTGCAGCCGGCACCACAACCTGATCCACGCCGAGGGCTTCCAGCTCGTCCTGCGCAGTGACCGCACCCTCCAGGTGCGCACTGCAGAAGGCACCGCCGTGCTGCACCACCCGGCGCTGCGAGTCGCTGCGCCCGCTGAGCTCGCGACCGCCGTCCCCGACGCCGCCCTCACCCCGCCCGCCGGCCACCGCCTGGACCTGGACCACGCCGTCTGGGTGCTCCGCCAGCAGGCCGCCTGACCTGTGGACGACGCGTTCCCGCGGGAACGCAACGTCCACAGGGGAGGGTGACTTCGGCGCCCTTGCTGCCGGGGATGACGATGGCGTGCTGTCCGCAGAACCCCGGTTGGCCTCGGGCGACAGTACGAGGAGCGCGACCTCGTCTCCTGCGGGCGCGTGTACCTACCCGACCCCTCGACCGATGAGGTAGCAGCCCAGCAGGGTGATGGCCATCAGAGCGATACAGCCGTCCGTGATCAGGCCGAGCCCGCGAGCGGCGTGCCTGACTTCCATGAACTCGCGCATGATGATGCGGATCTTGGTGAGGGCGATGAGGATCGCGCCGATCGTGACGACCTCACTCGCCTCGAGGTCGGAACGGCTGCTGGCACGGTCGACGAGGAGGTACCCGAGCGTGAGCGCGCAAAGGGCGACCCAGGCGCCGAGCAGTCGACGGGCTCTTGCGTGATTCACCGCTACCTCACCACGTAGAGCAGGGCAAAGATCAGGACCCAGAGGTAGTCGACGGTGTGCCAGTACGTCGCGCAGGTCTCGATCAGCTCGTGCGACCGGCGCAGGGGGCTGCGGAGCTGGACGATGAGCACACCGAGCACCACGAATCCGATGAGGAGGTGCAGTAGGTGGATGGCGGTGAGGAAGTAGTAGTAGGAGAAGAACTCGTTGCTGGAGAGCGTGTTGCCGGCATGAATCTGGGTGGTCCACTCGGCGACCTTCGAGAGGAGAAACAGCACCCCGCACCCCGCCGTGACACACGCGCTGGTGACCGCTTGTCGCCAGTCCTGGTGCCGGGCGTTGCTGACGCATCGCGCGACAGCCCAGGAGCTGGTGAGCAGGGTGATCGTGTTGAGCAGCCCCCAGCCGAGGTGCAGGTGACTCTGCGCCTGCAGGTAGAGCTCAGGGTGCCGACCGCGGTTGTAGAGGTAGAACGCGAAGTACGCGGTGAAGACCAACGTCTCGAAGAGCACGAACGCCCACATGTCGGGTTGGCCGGGCACCGCCATCCGACGACTCCCCGCGGCGTCCACGGCCGGGTCTGCTGCCACGCTCGTCATGCCGCTTGCCCTAGGGCCGGCGGTGCCGCTGGTCGCTTCTTTCGCTCGACTCGAGGGAGCGGGCCGGTGCCGAAGTCCTCACGGATGATCATGGACCGCAGCAGGTTGATGAACACACCGGTGTAGAGGCCGAAGATGACCATGTCGAGCCACCAGCTGATCTGGCCGGTCCAGGAGAAGACGCCGCGTTGGAAGATGCACGCTGGCGCGATCACGACCTCGGTGAGCGCGTTGCACAGGTTGAGGTAGCCGAACCACTTCGGGAAGACCTGGTTCCTGTCGAGCAGGATCGCCACCATCCAGATCACCGATCCCACGAGGAATACCCCCATGGTGCCCATGAACGACAGGAACGCGAGGTCGAACAGGGCGTGGTTGAGTGCAGGATCCCGGTCGGGGCGCATCGCCCCGGCGGTCAGCGAGATGCAGAGCAGCAGCATTCCGGGGACCGCGGCCAACGAGTACAGCAGCAGGTAGGAGTAGGCAAAGACCGGACTCACCGACATGCGGCGCATCGAGTAGGCGATCAGTGCGGTGGACATGATGGCCATTCCGCCGAGCAGGAAGACGATCGCGAAACCGATGAGCAAGCCGTCGTGCATCTGCTGGAACCAGTGCTCGACCTGGGCGGTGCTCCACCACGGTTTCCCCGGAGGCTGAGTGCGGGTGAGCACGAAGAAGACGATGAAGAACATCTGGTAGAAGCCGAGAATCGAGTACCACGCGAGCCAGAGCTCGCGCTTGGGGTTGTGGCGCCAGTGCCACGCGACGCGCTGGAGCGCGCGTCGTGACGGGGGCTCGGGCGGGAGGTGCTGCTCCGTTGCCGCGGTGATCACACGGTCACCGCGAGCTGGGCTCGTTCCTGGCGGATGGCCCGCCCCAGGACGGCCCACATGACGACGATCCAGATGGCGATCGCCGCGTTCTTGACCCAGAACGAGAGAAAGCCGTTCCAGGCGAGCACGCCGGTCTGGGTGAGGGCCGAGAACGCGGCCGGCGCGAGGGTGGCGGCGACGACCAGGTTGAGGTGACCGACCCAGGTCGGGAAGACCCGCTGCTGCTGGCGGTCCAGGTAGATCGCCACGGCGATGAAGATGCTCTGGGCGATGAGGAACGGCACCCCGCAGGTGAAGGTGATCCATCCCAGGTCGTTGAACAGCTGGATGATCTCCGGCGAGCGTTCGGGTCGGAACGCGGCGATGAGCCAGAACAGGTCGGCCGTCAGGAAGAGCGTCGGCCCGGCAGCTGCGGATCCGATCACGCAGTAGGCCAGGATCGGTGTGCGGTGAGCCATCCTGCGCATCTGCAGCACGATCAGCATGAGGATCGGGATCAGGCCGACGCAGAACCAGTTGAAGACGATCATGCTGTAGCGGATCCGCGCCGTGTGGTCCTGGTAGAAGGCCGCGACGTCGTCTGCCGACATCGTCGGCGCCATCCGATGCGTGAATCCGGGGAACAAGAAGAAGGCGGACAGCCAGATGACGGCAAGCACGGGCAGGGTCCAGTACACAAGCAGCTCGCCGTCTGATCGGCGCATCGGTTCCAACCTCTCGCACGGTGGTAGCGCACTTGGCCAGCGACGCCAGCCAATGTGTCCAGGGCAGCGAGGGTAGCCGATCGGCTAGCCTGCCACAACCAAGCCGTGCAGTTGTTCCGTGCGAGGATCGTCCCCACCATGGCAGCCAGCGCGGATCAGATCGCCGGTTACAGCGCCGCCCGCAGCCGGACTATCTCCGCTGCCCTCGAGCTGTTCTCCGAGAAGGGGGTCAGTGGGACGTCGCTGCAGATGATCGCCGACGCGGTCGGGGTCACGAAGGCGGCGATCTACCACCAGTTCCCCACCAAGGAAGCGATCGTGCTGGCGGTGGCTGATGTCGAGATGGCCGGCATCGAGCAGGCATTGGATGTCACCGGTGCAGAGGACGGGAGCGTGGAAGGTCGGGCCGCCTTGCTCGACTTCGTGATCGACTTGGCGGTCAGGCGGCGCAGCGCGCTGAGCATGCTCCAGAGCGATCCCGTCATGATCCGGCTGCTCGCGCAGCACGAGCCGTTCAACATCGTGCAGGAGCGGATGTTCGCCGTCCTGCTCGGGGACCGGAGCGGTGTCAGGTCCAGAGTGCAGGCGGCCGTCCTTTCCGCCGCCATCGGTGGCTCGCTCGTCCATCCACTCGTCGCGGACGTCGACGCCGAAACACTCAAGGAAGAGCTGCTGCACGTCATGCGCCGACTTGTCGCGCTTCCGGACTGAGGCCTTCGCGGCGCGACGGGGGTCCGAGTAGCGACAGGTCGCCGATGGCTGCGACGTGCTCATGGCTGCGCACACCGATCGTGTAGGAGTACGGGAGCCTTGCGGCGAGACTAGCCGATTGGCTACGCTATGGCCTAGCCACTCGGCTAGTCACCGCATCCGGAGGTCGCTGCCACATGACGCCGTTCCAAGAGCTTCGGTTCTGGCTGCGCCGCGCGCCCGCCGGCGAGCGGACGGCGGCTGCTGTAGCCGTGAGCCTCGTCGTCGCAGTCCTCGTCTGGGTGCTGGTCCCGGCGACCGCGTCCACACCGAACACGCTGGCCACCGACCCCGGAGAGACCAGCACCACTGGGGCGACGACGGGTGCCCTGCCGACGGCGCCCGCCACCGGCCCCGCCCCTGGTGCGAGCGTTGCCGCGCCGGGCAGCAGTGGGGGCAAGGCAGGGACGTCGGGCGCAACGTCGACGACCGGCGGAGCGACCACGGGCACCACCAGCGGCTCGACCACGACGTCGACGGGTGGCGGCCGGCGGACCTGTCCGGCGGGTGCCGCGACCGGCGTCTCGGACCGACGGATCAAGATCGCCGTACTCCTGGTCAGTCTCGCCGGACCGGTCGGCAACAGCCTGTTCGGCGTGGCCTCGCCGGCCGACCAGCAGAAGTTCTACGAGGCTGCGATCGCCGAGCTCAACGGCAAGGGCGGCGCTGGCTGTCGTCAGCTCCAGGCGCAGTTCTTCGAGGGCAACCCCGCGGATCAGAGCAGCCTGAGGCAACTGTGCCTGGACGTCGCTGATGCAGGCGTGTTCGCGGTGCTGGACGCCGGTGCCTATGCCCAGTACCCGCTCGTGGAGTGCTATGCCCAGCACAAGCTGCCGTACTTCGGGTCCTACCTGCTGAGCGCCTCCCAGCAGCGGCAGTACTACCCCTACCTGTTCGACTTCAACGTGATGGACAACGTCTACCACGATGCCGTCTTCGGGCTGAAGGGCCGCGGCTTCTTCACCTCCGCCAAGGGCTTCACGAAGCTCGGATTCATCTACCGCAGCTGCGACGGTCCTCTGATTGCCAAGTTCAAGACCTGGCTCGGACAGGCGGGTGTCTCCTCATCTCAGCTCGTGACCTACGACGTCGGGTGCCCCAGCGCGCTGGCCAGCCCCAGTGACCTGCAGCAAGCGGTCCTCAAGTTCAAGGGCGCCGGCGTCACGAACGTCACCACAGCGGCGTTCCTCGGCGACTTCGCGAACTTCACCAAGTACGCGCAGCAGCAGGGCTTCAGGCCGAGGTACGGGCTCGCGGACGACTCGGTGATCGCGCTCAGCTACGGCACCCAGCGGCCGGACCCAGACAACCTCAACGGCGCCATCGCGATCGCCCCCAACCGCGACGGTGAGGAGCGGACTCCCGGCAGCGTGCCGACGGCAGGAACGGCTCGCTGCGACGCAGCCCTGAAGAAGCAGGGGCTCGCCCCGACGTACGCGTCTCCGGCAGGGGCCGGCAACGCCTGCAACAACGTCTGGATGTTCGCCGCGTCGGTGGATCACGCGACCCTCCTTCGAGGTGACTACCTCGCCGCAGGCCTGCAGGCGTCGAAGTCGGTCGACTTCTCCTACCCGGAAGGCCCGAGCGACTTCGCCCGGCCCCGGCTGACGACTGGTGGTCAGTTCTGGCGGGCGACGCAGTTCCACCGCAGCTGCAGCTGCTGGCAGCTCCTTGAGCGTCCCTTCCACCCGACGTTCTCCTGATGACGGCGTTCACTGTTCGATGGCAGTGATCGCACTGTCGAGGTGGCTGGAGTTGCTCCGGCACAGGGCGGCTAGCCGTGCGACACGGTTCGCACGGGCGGCGGGAGGACACAGCTCCTCATCCAGCGACCGCAGCAGTGGCTCATGAGCAGAGCGGTCAGGAGAGCGCGGACCTGAGCCCTTCGATCTGGGCAGCCCGGAAGGCGTGAGTCACGGGGGCGCGCGGGCACACGCTGTCGAAGCCGTGGAACGCGCCCTGGACGATGTCGAGCGCGCACGGCACCCCGGCTGCCCGCAGTCGCTCGGCGTACGCCTGGTTCTCCTCGAAGAACAGGTCCTGAGTCCCTACGCCGAGCCAGGTCGGGGGCAGCCCCGCGAGGTCCTCGGCGCGAGCCGCCGCGGCCAGACCGGTCACCTCGGCGTTGCCGAGGTAGCTGCCCCAGCCGAACGCGTTGCACCGGTTGTTCCACAACCGGAACCCGCGCTCGTCGATGTCGGTGCGAGCCACCGTGCGGTCGTCGAGCATCGGGTACGCCAGCAGCTGGAACGCCACCGGGACCTCGCCGCGATCGCGCGCGAGCAGGGCGAGGGCTGCCGCGAGGCCACCTCCGGCGCTGGCCCCGCCGATCGCGATGCGGGAGGGGTCGACATCGGGTTGACGGGCCAGCCAGGTCAGCGCCTGGTAGCAGTCCTCGAGGGGGGCAGGAAAGGGGTGCTCCGGGGCCAGCCGGTACGACGGAGCGAGGACGACGAGGTCCAGTGACTCGGACATGGCACGGCAGAGCTGGTCGTCCTGCGCGGGGCTGCCAAGGACGTACCCACCGCCGTGGATCCAGAGAAGCGCGGGCCGTGGGCCACTGGCTGCTGGCCGGTGCACGCGTGCGAGCCGGTCGCCGACCTGCACCACGCTCATCGTGTCGTCGGAGCGACGGGAGTGGGCGGCCGCACCGCGACGCAGCCACGGCAGCGACCGCGGGGTCAGGGGAATCCCCCGGGGCAGCAGGCGGCCGACGAGACGGAGGTCGGGGTGGTGGAGGCTCACCGGTTCAGAGTGGCAGCAGGGGCGGGAGGGTGCGGCTCGCCAGCAGCTCCTCGCCGAGCTGCTTCGTGAGAGTGCGCGAGGACCCAAGCAGCTGGTCGAGCAGCAGCACTCGCCGTACGTAGAGGTGCAGCCGGTGCTCGATCGTGAACCCGATGCCCGCGAGGACCTGCTGGCAGTGCCGGGCGGCGGTCCGTGCCGACCGGCCGGCGAGGGCCTTGGCCATGGCGGCCGACATCGCTAACCCGTCCTCCCAGGCGGCGGCAATGAGGTCGTGGGCCGCCTGCAGTGCGACGAGGGCGTCGGCAAGCCTATGCCGGATGGCCTGGAACGCTGCGATGGGGCGGCCGAACTGCTCGCGGTCGAGGGCGTGGGTCCGGGCCAGCTCGAGCATCGCCCGTCCGCACCCGACCAGCTCGGAGGCGAGGGCGCGATGAGCCAGGGTCACCGCGTCGTCCCAGCTGCCGGGCACCGGTTCGGAGGAGGCGAGCAGGTCGCCGTCGACGACCAGCAGTCCGGCGGACGGGTCGATCCCGGAGACGGGGCTCAACGACAGGTCACTGGCCGCGACCCTAACGACGACCGCCTTGTCGCCGTCGACGGCAGGCACCAGCAGCTCGGCGTCGGACGTCGTGAGCCCGTGCACCTGCAGCCGACCGTCCATGACGATC
>JBHEMB010000497.1:0-7188 GCA_046262855.1 Mycobacteriales bacterium
GCCTGGTGCTCAGCCCGTTCGGGTCGGACCGCCCTGGTGCCACCACCTTCGCCCCGTCCCAGGCCGTCGTCGCTTCGGGGCTGCACAGCAACCCCGCAACGCGGGACCTGGCGACCAGCACGAGCATCGCGAGCTCCTCCTTGCGCTCCGGCGCCGGCGTCGTCGCCCCGGCGGCACGCCAGCCCCACGACGTCGGCTCGAACCCGCTGGCGCCGCTGAACAACGTGCCGTGCACGACGACCAAGGGCAGCGTCCTCCCGACCGCGCTCCCTGCCGGCCTCCCTGCAGGCCTCGCTGTCGGCGGCTCGGGCTGCTGGCGCGGCACGGACATCGGCGTCGGCCCGGACCTGCCCCAGACCGTCGTGGACAAGCTGGGCTACGACCACGTCACCGTCAGCACCAACGTCGTGACCTGCGACCAGGTCCACCGCGTCACCACCCAGACCCAGCTCATCCAGTGTTCGGAGACCCAGAAGTGATTCGCCGAAGCCTTGTCGCCGCTCTGCTCCTGACCCTCGCCGGCGGCATAGCCGCACCCGTCCTCGCCAGCGCGGACGGGCCCGGTGTCTGCGTGCTGGGCACCAACCACAGCAACGGCACCCGCGACGGCATCTGCGTGTGGATCCCGACCAACTGATCCCGTTCCAAGATCGACGGAGGGTTGCGGCACTTTCCGGTGCCAGTTGAGGGCGTTAACGCTCCGTGGATCTTGCCGGGGGACCAGCGAGCCGTGCGCTAGCGGGAGCGGACGCCCTCGCGACGCTCCTCGCGGCGAACCCGCCGCGGCTCCGGCGCCGGCTGCGTGAGCGCTGCCCGGAAGCGGTCGTACTGCTCGACCGTCTGCATCGCCTCGACCGGCCCCTTGGGTCGCGCGGCCCAGGACGTCCAGAACACCGCGAGGAGCGGGGCGACGACCACCGGGCTGAGCCAGAGGATCCAGGCAGGCAAGGGAGCGGCTTTCCGCGAGGCAGGGAACGGCCCCGTCATCGTAGGACCAGCGGACCCCCGGAGACCAGCACCGACGCGGTGTTCCTGGACACCTACCGGCCGTGCCGGCGCCGCCGCGCCTGACGCACCAGCGCGGCCGTGCCGAGCAGCGCGACTGTCGCACCGGCCGCTGTCATGGCGCTGCCGCGGGGGCTGTCGGAACCCCTGGCCGACAGGTGCACGAGTAGGGCGTCCTCGTTGGTCCACGCCGGCCTCCAACCGGCGCCGAGCAGCCCGTCGCATCCGAGCACCAGCGGCCCCAGCAGGTGGTCGAGCTCGCGCGGCGACGAGGACGTGAGGCCGGCCTTGTGGAGCCGCTCAGCGGTCGAAAAGGCAACAGCAGCAGGCAGTTCCAGCCGCCGGCGTCCAGTAAGCTGCTCCACGACCACCTGCGGGAGGGCTCCGTCGCAGGCGACTCCCAGCCGTCCGGTCACCACGCCGAGAGCGGCCAGCTCCAAGGCCTCGACCAGGTCGTCGAGGTGGCACAGCTGCCACAGCGGCTCGATACCGCGGACGGCCAGGAGCCGGGGTGCCGAGAGCTGGCGCAGCAGCTGTCCGTCGTACGCCGGTCCGAGTCCGACGAGCGTCGCCGGTCGCAGCACCGTCACGGCCAATCCGCTGCGCTCGGCGTCGGCGGCCAGCCGCTCCACCTCGAGGTGGTCGCCGGTGAGCGACACCTCCTCGGCCTCGCCGGCCAGCGGAGCGTCGTCGGGGAGCGGCACCGGGTTGTCGGGACGCGTGCCGTAGACGTCCGCCGACGTGCAGAGCACGACCCGGGCCGCTCCCACCTCGCGCGCCGCCTCGAGCACGTGCGCGGTCCCGCGCACGTTGAGGGCGCGCCGGGTGGCGGCGGGCAGCGTCACGTCGTACGACGTGGCCAGGTGCACGACGGTCGTCGCACCGAGGAGGCGGGTGACGAGCAGCGGATCACGCACGTCGACGGGGCGCGAAACGACACCGTCGACGCCCGCCGGTGTGCTGTCGACGCCGATCAGTCCGGCCAGGTCATCCCGAGCTGCCAGTCGCTCCACGAGCGCGCGGCCGAGCCCGTGGGCAGCGCCGGTGACGGCCACCACCTGGGGGTGGGGCCGATGGCGCCACCCGCGCTTGGCGCCAGGCGGCGATTGCCGAACCATGTGATCAGGATCCTCCTCACGGGGCGGGTTACGTTGGAGCCATGACGCAGCCGCCCGACCCGAACGACCCGTTCGGGCTGTCCCGGATGTTCGGTGCGGCGGGCGGGGACCTGTTCGCGCAGCTGCAGCGACTGCTGTCCTGGAGCGGCGGCCCGGTCAACTGGGACCTCGCACGCGAGGTCGCGGAGAACGCTGCCCGCACCGAGGACCGGCCGGTCACGCCCGACGAGACCCGGGAGATCGCGGAGGCCGGCCGACTGGCCGATCACTGGCTGGACCCGACCACCACGCTGCCCGCGGAGGGCGGCGAGATCACCGCCTGGACCCGGATTGGCTGGCTCACCACCACCCTGCAGACCTGGCGCCAGCTCGTCGATCCCGTCGCAGCCCGGGTCACCGCGGCCATGGGTACGGCGCTCGAGCAGGGCCTGTCCGGCGAGAACCTGCCTCCCGAGATCGCCGGGCTGATGAGCGGCGCCGGCCCCAACCCGTTCGCGGGCGTGATGCAGCAGGTGGGCGGGCTGGTCTTCGGCGCCCAGGTGGGGCAGGCGCTCGGGACGCTGGCCGGAGAGGTCCTGGGTACGACGGAAGTCGGCATCCCCCTGGGCCGGGCCGCGCTGGTGCCGGCCAACATCAGCGCCTTCGCCGACGGGCTCGAGGTGCCGGCGGACGAGGTGCGGCTCTACCTGGCGCTGCGCGAGGCCGCCCACCAGCGGTTGTTCGCGCACGTGCCGTGGCTCAAGGCGCACCTCTTCGACGCGGTGGACGCCTTCGCACGCGGCATCGACGTCGACCTGGGCGCCATCGAGCAGGCCATCGGCTCCTTCGACCCGACCAATCCCGAAGCCGTGCAGGAGGCGTTCACCGGCGGGCTGTTCGAGCAGGAGCCCACCGAGGCGCAGCAGGCTGCCCTGGCCCGGCTCGAGAACGCGCTGGCCCTCGTGGAGGGCTGGGTGGACCTCGTGGTGGACGCGGCTGCGTCAGGCACGCTGCCGCACGCGGTGCAGCTCCGCGAGACGGTACGGCGCAGGCGCGCGTCCGGCGGTCCGGCGGAGCAGACCTTCGCCACCCTCGTCGGGCTCCAGCTCCGACCCCGGCGGCTGCGCGAGGCGGCGCAGATGTGGCAGCTGCTGACCGAGCAGCGCGGCATCGAGGGCCGGGACGCCGTCTGGAGCCACCCCGACCTGCTGCCGGATCTCGACGAGCCGGACTCCTGGCTCGGGCCCCTCGCGGAGGCTGGTTCGGCGACCGACTGGGACGCCGGCCTGCGGGCGCTCGACAAGGACCTGGACGGGCAGCTGGACGAGGACGCGCAGTCGCCGTACGGGCTCGACGGGGACTCCGAACCGGACACCTGACACCCTCGTTTCACCTGTGGGCAACCCCGACTCGTCCGGGATCGGCGGGCTTGCGGTGTTCTGGCCGGTTCCGCGTCGCCTGTGGATCATGCCGACCCGTCCGGACGGCGCCGCGACCAGCGGTCCGAGGACAGCCGCTGTGCGCTTTGCGGCCAGTTTTCCTCCATGCACAGGCGGTGGACACGTCACCGCAGGTCAGAGCGGGTATCCGGCTCGTCCACACACCTATCCACAACCCGTGGACAAGGCTGTCCACAGGGACACGCCGAGCTGTCCACACCCCGCCCCCAGCCGTGTCCACAGGGTGGTCGGTCGCGGCGTTGACGGGCCGCTCCGGCGGCTCCTAGCGTGCTGCGCAACGGAGCCCTCGGTGCTCCGGGTCCGCTCGCAAGGGGAAGGCGAGCAGGCCCGGAAACCCGGGGGCTCTGTTGGTGCTGGCGCCCGCCGCCCCCACGCTTGATCCACGCGGCGTTAACGCACTCTCGAGGCACCTGAGAGTGCCCCAACTCTCCGTGGATCAACCCGCGCGGGCGGGCCGGCCCTTGGTCAGGCGCCCGTGAAGCGGGGGGCGCGCTTCTCGGCGCGGGCGCGCAGCCCCTCCTGGAGGTCCTCGGTGGCCATCGTGACGGGCTGGGCGAGCGCTTCCCACTGCAGGGCGCGCTCGAAGGACGCGTGGCCGCCGTCGCGGAGCGCCTCCACGTGCAGCCTGGTGGCCACCGGAGCCCCCGCGGCGACCTCAGCGGCACGCTCCAGCACCGCGGGCAGCAGGTCCTCGTAGACGGCCGAGCAGAGCCCTAACCGGAGCATCTCCTCGGCACCGACGACCCGCCCGGTCAGCAGCAGCTCCCGGGCGGCCGCCAGCCCCGCCACCTCGGCGAGCGTGTAGGTCGTCGCCATCCCGGCGTGCATCCCGAGCTGGGCGAACGGGACCGTGAACGTGGCGAAGGGCCCCGCGTACCGGATGTCGCAGGACAGCGCGAGCGCCGCGCCTGCACCCACCGCCGCGCCGTTGACCGCCGCGATGGAGGGCACGTCCAGGGTCCGCAGCGTGAGCCAGGTCCGGTAGAACGGCAGCATCTTGTCGCGCAGGCCGTCGACCGACGCGCCCCCCGCATGCAGCCACCCGAGGTCGCCGCCCGCGCTGAACGCCTTACCGGCACCGGTGACCACGACGCACCGCACCGAACGGTCGCCCCGCAGCCCCTCGACGGCCGCGCCCCATGCCGACGTCAGCTCGTCCGTCATCGCGTTGCGACGGTCGGGCAGGTCGAGCGTCAGCAGCACGACGCCTTCGGAGGGGCGCTCGACGCGCAGCGGGCTCATGGCCGCAAGCCTAGGGACGGCGTCGACGCAGCCGCAGCGCACCACCCGAGACGGCCGAGAGCGCACCGCCCGCAAGAGCCACCGGCGTACGTGGCTGCGACCCGGCATCGGGTACGGCGGACAGCTGCTGCCGCCGGGCAGCGTCGGCCCGCGCAAGGGCGAGCGCCTGCAGCTGGTGCGAGCGCGCGACCTTGGCGGCGTGCGCGCGCTGCCGGTGCAGGGCGTTGGTGTCCACGACGCTGACGGCGCGCTCGCCGATCGGCGTGGCAGTGACATGCGCGACGCCGCTGAAGCCGATGGCGCTGGCGGCCGCGCGTGACAGGTCGAGGATCCGGGCGCCGACGTAGGGGCCGCGGTCATTGATCCGGACGACGACGCAGCCGTCGTGGCAGACCCGCAGCCGGGTGCCGAACGGCAGCGTCTTGCTGGCGGCGGTGTAGTCGTTGGTGTCGAAGCGCTCGCCGTTGGCGGTGCGCCGGCCGTTGAAGGAGCCGCCGTACCAGGAGGCCTGTCCGGAGAACATCTCGCCGACCGCGACGGTGCGCGTGACCTGCTTCATGGGGAGGTGCTTCGGGGCGAGGCCTCGCGAGCGGGAGGCGCGCAGAGCGCTGGTGCGGTCGACGGCGACGGGTTGGGCGGCGGTCTGCGCGGTGACCGTGGGGCGCGCGGCGGCGTGGCCGGCGGGGAGAGCGAGGGCGGCGCCGGTGATCGTGAGGCCGGACAGCAGTCCGACCTGGGCAGCGCGGTGGGTGAGCCTGCGGGAACGGGGGGTGGGAGTCATCGGCGCTGGTCGCTGCCCGGCCTGCTGGCGACCCCTGGGTGAGGTCGTGCTGGGCGGGGCTGGGACCTCACCTCCTTCTGCGTCCGGGAGCCGTCGGGAGACGGCGGGGCTCCCGACCACGCTAGGCGCGGGTGCTTGCAAGTGCTAGCACTGCGCTAGCGGCCTGGGTCACAGCCTGGTGAAACACCAGGTCAAACGTGGTGGAGCGGACAAAACCGTGGGGCTTCTCACAGCCCTGGACCACCCGATCGGGTGGCGATCCGACCCCCGTCGCACGTCGACGCAGTCAGGGACGACAGCCGAAGGCAGGACACACCATGCGCACTCCGAGCACAGCCCGACCTCTGGGTCTGCTGTCCCTCGCCCTCATCGCGGCCACCCTCAGCACGCCTGCGGCGGCGGCTGCGGCCGACCGCACGGTCGTCGTGACCGGGCCCGGGAACGCGTCGGTGGCGGTCCAGCGAGCGGGGGGCACCGTCCTTCGGCGGCTCCCGCTGGTCCACGGCGTCGTGGCGCGGCTCGCGGCCACATCGCTGCCCGGCTTCACTGTCACCCCCGACCGCGCGCTGACCCTCAGCGGCCGGCCGCAGCCGGGCGGGGCGGAGAGCACCGGCCGCGAGGCGCTCGGCCTCGGCCGCCCGTCCGACCAGGGGGCGGGCGTGACCGTCGCGGTCGTCGACACCGGCGTCGCCGACGTCCCCGAGCTCGCCGGCCGCCTCACGCACGTGGATGTCACCGGCGACGGCGTGGGCGACGGCTACGGCCACGGCACCTTCGTCGCAGCATTGGCGGCGGGCGCCACCCTCGGGGTCGCACCTGGCGCCGACGTGCTCGATGTCCGGGTCGGTCATGCGGACGGCTCCACCAGCCTCGTCGACGTCATGGCAGGGCTGCAGGTCGTCTCCGAGCACCCGGAAGCCAGCGTCGTCAACCTCTCGCTGTCCACCGAAGGCGAAGTGCCGCCGCTCACCGAGGCCCTCGAGGCGCTGTGGGCGATGGGGCACACCGTTGTCGTGCCGGCAGGCAACGAGGGCCCGGACAGCAACACCGTCACCAGCCCCGGCAGCGACCCCGTGCTGCTCACCGTCGGCTCGCTCGACGGCACGACCGTCGCCGACTGGTCCTCACGCGGAGGCCAGGGCCTGGCCAAGCCCGACCTGGTTGCCCCGGGAGCGCACCTCATCAGCGCAGGTGTGCCCGGCTCGGTCATCTGGGGCCAGAACCCGAGCGCCCGGCGCACTGGCAACCGCTTCGTGGGGTCGGGCACGTCGTTCTCGACTGCGCTGATGTCCGGCGCGGTTGCGGTTGTCCTGGCGGAGCACCCCGACCTCTTCCCCACCTACGTGAAGGCCCTCGTCCGGCACACCGCCTCGCCGGTGGCTGCCCCGCGGTCCGCCGCCGGTGACGGCGCGCTCGACCTCGCTGCGGCCCTGGCACAGCCCCTGCCTGGGCGCGCCGCCTCAAGCACTCCGGCCAGCAACGACAACGATCCGTGGTCTGCCAGCTCGTGGTCGGCCCGGCAGTGGTCAGCTCGCCAGTGGTCGGCTCGGCAGTGGTCCGCAGCGGACTGGTCCGCCCGGCAGTGGTCCGCCGAGGACTGGTC
>JBHEMB010000498.1:0-3337 GCA_046262855.1 Mycobacteriales bacterium
TCGCGGTCCGTCGTCGCGACGAGGAAGCCCTCGCTGCAGCCGTAGACGTAGAACAGCTCGGCGCCGAGACGCTCGTAGATCCCCTCGATCGTCTCCGGCGGGATCGGCGCCGCGGCGGACACGGCCCAGCGCAGGCGCTCCGGTCGCGGGGCCCCGTCCAGCGCCCGCAGGAGAAGCGTGAGGTGCGTCGGGGTACCCGGCAGGACCGTGACCCGCTCCTCGTGCACCAGCCGCAGCGCCTCTCCGGGCGAGAACTGCTCGAGGCAGACCAGGCGCCCGCCGCTGGCCAGGGCCATCAGGGAGAGCTTCAGCCCGAAGACGTGGTTGAGCGGCAAGTACATCAGGTGCACGTCGTCAGCGCCCGGGGACACGACGTCCGAGAAGAACTGCATCTTCGCCCACAGCGCCGGCAGCGTCTCCATCACGGCCTTCGACCGGCCGGTGGTGCCCGAGGTGAGCAGCAGCAGCGCTGTGTCGTCCGGCCCGGACGGCACCGGCGGAGCCGGTTTCGGAGCGGGGGAAGCGAGGAGCTGCGCGAGCGAGTGCTCCCCCGCCTCGGGCGGGTGACCGTGCAGGATCGCCGCGGTGGAGGGATGAGCCGCGCGCACGGCGCGCAACGGGGCGAGTGGGTCGGCGAGGCCCGGACGCGGCCCGAAGACCACGGCGGCCGCCTGCACGCGCCCCACCAGCCCCGCCAGCTCCGGGCCGGTGGAGTCCCGGTGGGCGCCCACGTGGATCGCCCCGCAGGCCCACGCCGCGACCAGGGTGATGAAGTGCTCGGGGCAGGTGGGCAGCTGGCACACCACCCGATCTCCCGGCTCGATTCCGAGCGAGCGGTAGGCCCATGCCAAGCGGACGATCCGCTCCCACAGCTCGCCGTAGCTCAAGGTATGGCCGCGGTGGGTCAGGGCCGGACGCGGCGCCCAACGCTCGCACGCCGCCTGGATCGATGGAGCAAGAGTCGACATGGGCACGATTCCGTCAGCCCTTCTCTCTATCGAGGCCAAGGCAAGGTTATGCTAGCCCAGCCTGCCAGGAATGTCGTGGTCAGAGTGGACGGCGAGCTTCGTGCCGCCCGGCTCTGTCAGCAAGTCGCAGGTGCAAAACGGCAAGATCACGCCGAAGCAGGGTCCGCGCAGTCCGTCTGACGAGCCGCCGGGTCGCCGGAAACCGTGTGCGCATTGCGGTGCAGGGTCACCTTGTCGGCTGCGACGACGTGCCCGGCGCCGGGTGCCGGAGCATGGCCCGACGTCTTTGTGAGAGTCGTCCTCTTGGTGATCCCCCTGGCCGCACCCCTACTAGACAACAGGTTGTACTTGTTACTAATTTGGTGACAGTGGCCCGGGTGGCGCGCTGCCACCCGGGCCCTCGAATCTCGCCTCCCTCAACCGCCGCAGCGGTTGAGGGACTTTGGTGCTGATTGATGGATCAGGTCACCGCGGGTGCTTCATGGCTCCGTTCGTCCCGCGTGGCGCAGCCTCCGAGTTGCCGCGGCCACCGTGCGAGCCTAGCCGGCCGGCAGCGACGCAGGGCTGGTTCACGGTCCGGAAGACGTTGTCCCGCCAAGCGTTGGCGTCGCAGGCCTCGTTGTCGTCACGGCCGTCGTACTCGCCGTTTCCGTGGGCCCGGTTCTTGGATAGCGAGTTGTCGTGCGCCTGCTCCTCGACCAGCAAACCTTCCACGGCATTCCGGAGGGCGACGTTGCCGGCGACCATGTTGTCGTAGGTCGTCGTCCCCAGGCTGATCCCGTGTCGCAGGTTGTCGAACACGCGGTTCGACCTGATGGTGTTGTCGTACGACGTGCAGGTCACCTCGCCGATCGGACCCGACGCCAGGACCGCGATTCCATCGGCGAAGGAATCGATCTCGTGCGTCTCGGCGCCGGTGCGCATGACTCTGTTGCCCTGAATCAGGTTGCGGAGGTTGGGCTGCTGGTCCATCCGCGGCTCGCCCGGCTCCGGGTGGCAGACCCAGCTGTGGATCGAGATGCCGGCGAGCGCGCTGTTGTCGACGCGATTCCGAACGATGCGGTTCTCGTCGGCTCCCGAGCCCTCGATGCGCACGCCGATGTCCTGGATGGGGCGGCCACGCTGCATCCCCGGGGCACCCGGGAGCGTCGCGCCGCAGAGGCCGCTGACGGCCTGCCCGGCGAAGCTGGTCGTCTGGTTCGGCACGTTGTTGTTCAGCACCACGTTGTGGCTGACCAGATTCTGATCGGAGTCGTCGACCAGCGAGATACCCGCGTAGGGGCCGTTGTGGACGACCTTGTTGTGCTGGATGACGTTGCTGTCTGAGTCGGTCGTCGTTATCCCGTCGCCGTAGTCGCACAGCATCATCGGCAGCTGCTCCGCCGGCGGGGGGGTCCCGGGAGTGAACGGGAACGGCTCCATCATGTCGTTGACATTGTCCCGCGCGGTGATCTTCTCGATCCTGTTCCGCGACCCGCCCTCGACGTCGACGCCGGCGTCGAAGCCCTTGACCGTGCCGTTGCGGACGGTGACGCCGTTCACGTTACCCAGGCGGATGCCGACGGTCTCCTCGGGCCCGTTGGCGGCTGACACCGCGTGGCCGCCGAGGTCGAGCGTGATGTTGTCGGCCCTCACCACCAGGCCGTTGCCGGGGCAGGGACCGAGATCGCTGTCGAGCTTCGTGCTGTGCGTGATCACGTCGCCGCATGACACGGGGGCGGCGCTCGCCGGTCCTGCGACCAGGAGCGGCCCGGCCACACCGAGCACGAGCGTCGATACGGCACAGATCCACTTGCGGGACCCCGTCAACCCTGCAGGTCCATGTCGGCGACTCGCTCGAGCCGGACCGACCAGCTCTAGACGGTTCATGCGTGAACACCTCCCGTTGTGTTGCCGAATCGATTTTGGCCAGTTGTGTTACCGAATCGATTGTGGCCGAAAAGCGCCCCTGCGCCTTCAGCGACACCGACTCACCTACTCGGTAGCCACACGGCCGGGATATGGCCCCACGAGCCACCGTGCTCGGGCCACCCGATCGAGGAGCGTATCGTAGCAGGCGCTCAACGGCATTTATGTAAGTATGTAAGCCTTCGAACACATACCGTGCGCTCACGGAAGCGGTAGGCCTGCCAGACGTATCGCTCAGAAATGAGACCAGCGGCACGTAACTTTCACGGCGATGCGCCTGGGCGCTGGGAACGGGTGCCGGTGCCCGTGGCCCGCGGGCGGAGCCGGACCCGTGGCAGGTTCTCCCCGACCACGAGGCGCACGCGCGCCGGCCGCGGACCCCCGTCCAAGCCGGCGCGAGAAGCACCGCGACGGCACGCTGCTAGCATTGATAGCAACGGAGGAGGTGGTCAGCCTGGCGG
>JBHEMB010000499.1:0-5140 GCA_046262855.1 Mycobacteriales bacterium
CCGAGCACCGCGACGGTGGAGCTCGTCTCGGTCAGCCCGTAGGCGTTGACGAAGTCGACGTGCGGCCAAGAGCGCAACGCCTTCTCCACCACCGTGGCAGGCATCGGCGCGCCGCCGTAGGCCAGCGTGCGCAGCGACGGCACCTTCTGGTCCGTGAGCCCGTCGAGGATCCGGGCCAGCATGGTGGGCACGACCAGGGCGTTCGTGATCCCCTCAGCCTCGACGTGCTCGAGCCACTGGGCCGGCGTGAACTGCTCCAGGACGAGGGTCCGCCGCCCGGCGTACAGGTTGCTGATCACGTTGGCGATCGCAGCGATGTGGTAGGGCGGGACGCTGACCAGAGCTGCGTCGTCCTCGGCGGCACAGGCGAACTCGACCGCCCCGAAGACGTAGGACACCAGGTTGCTGTGCCGCAGCAGCACGCCTTTCGGCGCCGACGTCGTCCCGCTCGTGTAGATGATGACGGCCGGGGTGTCGTCGTCCTGCGCGTCGAGCTCGGTCGGCGCGCTGGCGGCCAGCGACGCCAGCCAGTCCTCCGGTGTGACGCTGGCGATGCCGGCCCGTCGGAGCGCCGCGCTCTCGTCGCCGTCCGAGGCGACGCCGAAGGCCTTGGGGTGGTTGGCAAGAAGGGCGTCGAGCTGCTCCGCGCCGAGCCGGTAGTTGACGGGCACCAGCGGGACACCGGCTCGTGCGGCCGCGAAGAGCGCGACGGGGAGAGCGGGACCGTTCACGGCCAGGTAGACGATCGCGTCCGCGCCGCTGTCCACGACCTGCTGCGCCGCGACGCCGGCCCGCTCCCGCAGCTGCTCTGCGGTGAGCCCCGCACTGCTGGTGCCGACGACAACGCGGTCCCCGAACCCGTCGGCGGCCATGTCGAGCAGCATCGTCAGGTTCACCGGGCCACCATGCTAAACAGTGTACCCTATTATTTTCGCAGAGGAATCGGTGGCTCGCATGATGCTCGAGGAGGGCTCCGTCCTCGATGTCCTCACACTCGAGGCGATCGACCGCGACCTGTACCGCGCGGGTTACGTCAAGGAAGAGCCCTACGCCTTGTACGGCGGGCAGGTGGCCGCACAGGCGGTGCTCGCGGCAGGGCTGACCGTGGCACCGGACCGGTTGCCGCACTCCATGCACGGCTACTTCCTGCGCCGCGGCGACGCGGCTCGCCCGACGGTGTTCCGCGTCGACCGCGACCGCGACGGCCGGTCCTTCTCCGCGCGCCGCGTCGTGGCGCTGCAGGACGGTGAGGTCATCTTCAACATGTCAGCGTCGTTCCAGGTGCAGGAGGCGGGACCTGATGTGCCGTCCGGGACAACGCAACCGGTGACCACGAGCCCAGACGACGCCGAGGCGTTCTCGCTGGGGCGGCTGGTCTCGTTCGAGAGCCGCACGCCGGAGCAGCCCTGGCCCGGCAGCATCTGGCCGACCCGGTTCTGGTCCCGCTGCACCGAGACGGTCCCCGACGACCAGCTGCTGCACGCGTGCCTGCTGACCTACCTCTCCGACAGTTCCAGCGGCCTCGCGCCCCTCGCGGACGACTCGGGGCGCCCGGGCTCGAGCCTTGACCATGCCCTCTGGTACCACCGGCCCTTCCGGTCCGATCAGTGGTTGCTCGCTGACGTGGTGCCGCACACCGCTTCAGGAGGGCGCGGCTTCTACAGCGGCTCCTTCTGGCAGGACGGGGTCCTCGTCGCGACCGTGACGCAGGAGGCACTCTTCAGGGCGCCGGCACGGAGATGAGCGCCGACCTGGAGGTTCTGCACACCCCCGGCGACGGCTTGCCGGTCGTCCTGCTGCACGGGATCTGCCACGGCGCCTGGTGCTGGGCCGACACCTACGTGCCCTTCTTCTCCTCGCTCGGCCACGACGTGCACGCCCTCAGCCTGCGCGGTCACGCGGGGAGTCCCGGTCTCGAGCGACTGCACGAGGCCGGACTGGACGACTACGCCGACGACCTGCTGGGCGTGCTGCCCGAACTGCCCGAGACAGCCGTGGTCGTGGGCCACTCGATGGGCGGTGCCATCGTCCAGCTCGCGGCCCGACGGGCGCCGCAGCTCTTCCGGGGCGCCGTACTGCTGGCGCCGATGGTGCCGGGCGGCTCGACACCCCGCGAGACGCTCCGCACCTTCCGCTCCCCGGCCGGCACCGCGGCACTCGCCCGCTTGCTCGCCGGCCGCACGTTGTCGGCGCGAGCGGCCAACAGGCTCCCGTTCTTCGACGGCCGCTTGAGCGCCGATCGGGCGGCACGCGCCGCTGCCTCACTGCAAGCGGAGTCGAGACGGGCGATGGCCGACCTGCGCTCCTTCGCACCGCCCGCGGGCGACCTCGGGATCCCGCTGCTCGTCGTCGGGTCGCGCGCGGACACCATCTTCGGCGCCGCGTCCGTCACGCGCACGGCACGGCACTACGGCGTGGAGCCCGTGCTGCTGGACGAGGGCTGCCACGACCTGATGCTCGACCCTTCCTGGGAGACGAGCGCGCGGGTCATCGCAGACTGGATCACCCGCGAGATCGAGGGAGCCTGAGCATGTACGAGCAGATCAAGCTGGAACGGCCTGCCGAGCACGTGGCCCGGGTGGTCCTGAACCGACCCGATCAAGCCAACGCCTTCAGCGCGCAGCTGCTCGACGAGCTCGATCACGCGGTCCAGGCCATCGCCGCGGACGACGACGTCCGCGTCTGGATGCTGACGGGCGCGCCCCGCGACGATGGCCGGCCCTGGTTCAGTGCCGGCCTCGACATGAAGGACGCCCTGAGCGGTGCTGTTCCAGCCGTCGAACCGGTGCGGATCGTGGACCTGATCGACGACATGCTCAAGCCGTCCATCGCCGTCATCAACGGGCTCTGCACCACCGGCGCCCTCGAGGTGGCCCTTGCCTGCGACCTGCGGGTCGCCGCTCGCTCGGCGCGGCTGTCGGACCTGCACCTCGAGAGGTCCGGCCTCGGCATCGGCGGCTGGGGCATGGCGGCCCGGCTGTCGCGGCTCGTCGGTGTCGACAAGGCCAAGGAGTTGCTGCTGCTCAGCTGCGAGGTGGACGGCACCGAGGCCGCGCGCATCGGCCTGGTCAACCGCGTCGTGGAGGATGCCGAGCTCGACGCCTTCGCCCTCGACTGGGCCGTGACCCTGGCGTCCCGTCCCCGACGGGGGATCCGCACGACATTGGGCTACCTCAGCCTGCAGTCGGAGATGTCCAAGCGCGAGGCCATGCGGTGGGCCGAGCTCGCGCCGGAGCTGATGGGGCTCACACTGCGCCCGTTCTCCGACGCGGCGGCCCGCTTCTTCGACCAGCGCGAGCAGCCCTAGCCCTTGCGCGCGGGCATCGATGTGGCTTCCACCGTGCCAGGGCACGGTGCCTCTCGCACTGACCCGCGGGCGGTCGGAAACGCACGGGGGCAGGACCTCCTTACCGACTTCGCGGCACCTTCGGGGTCAGTCGGAGGCGGGCAGGGCCTTCGCGTCCTTCAGCAGCAGCGCGCTGCCGTTCACCGCGAGGGTGCCCTCGCCGCCCTTGCTGCACAGCAGCTCGAGCCCCAGCTCCTCGTCTGCGTAGCGCTTCCCGAGCAGAGCCCCGCCCTGCTGTGCCGGGTCTGCCGTGCCGTCCTTGGCCTTGGCCGCGTCGCTCTTCGCATCGACCATCTCGGCGCCGCCGCACGTGATCGTCACCTCGGCGGCCGGCGCCCGCACGACGACGACCGTCGTCGCGTCCACGGTGCTGGACAGGGTCATGCCGGCTCGCAGCTTCACTGTGCTCTCTCCAGGGTGTGTCGTACGGACTGCTGTCACGCTACTGGCCGGCCGCCAGCCGGAAAACGGGCACCATTTCGTGCTCCTCGGAGGCCCGCTCGAAGGCCACCACCAGCGGCAGACCCACCGCCAGCGTGGCCGGGTCGACGTCGCCGACGAGGCAGGACCACCACCACGGGCCCTCCTCGAGCGCCCCGATCACGAGGGGTGCGCCCGGGCCGTCGGCCACGTGCGGCACGACCCAGGAGACCAGGGTGGCCTCGCCGGCCGCAGCCGACCACGACAGCTCAGGCGTCAGGCAGGTCGTGCACGAGTATGCGGACGGCTCCGACCAGTGGCCTTCGGGGCAGCGCCGCAGCAGGAACTCACCGCGAGCGGTGCCGTCGAGGAACTCTGCGGTCTCGGCGTCCCGGACCAGAGGGGCGATCGTCACGGGGTGCTCGCGTGTGGGGAGAGGACCAGCGTGGAGTGGTGGTCGAGGACGCCGCCGTTGCCGGACACGAGGACGACGTCGTGCTCCTCGGCCTGCCGCGCACCGCCCTGGCCGCGGGCCTGGATCACCGCCTCGGACAGCGGGGTCATGCCCCACAGGTAGTAGCCCGACAGCTGCCCGCCGCCCGTGTTGAGCTTCAGCTTCCCCTGCGGTCCCAGGATGCCGCTCGCGGCGAAGGGGCCACCTTCGCCCTTCTCGCAGAAGCCGTAGTCCTCGAGCGACACCGCGACGGTGTAGGTGTAGCAGTCGTAGAGCTCGACCACGTCGACGTCGTCGAGCGAGACGCCGGCCATCTCCAGCGCGCGCGGGCCTGAGCGCGCGGCACCCGTCACGAGGCCGAAGTCCTCGGACCGGCGACCGTTGTGACCGGGGTGCGACTGGGCCCAGCCGTTGACGTACACCGGCGGTTGCGCGAGCTCGGCCGCCTTCTCGGCGCTCGTGACCAGCACGGCGATGCCGCCGTTGGAGACCAGGCAGCAGTCGAGCAGGTGGAACGGCTCGACGACCCACCTCGATGACTGGTGGTCAGCGAGCGTGATCGGGTCCCGCATCTGGGCCAGCGGGTTGAGAGCCGCCCACTCGCGCTGCGCGACGGCGATGTGGCCGAGCTGCTCGCTGGTCGTGCCGTAGCGCTCCATGTGCCGCCGGGCAGCGAGGGCGTACATCGGGTTCGCCCCGCGGATGCCGGCCGCGGCGGTCATGCCGCGCCAGCCCGAGGCGGCTCTGCTCCCGTAGTTCGCCGAGGCCCGCTTGTCCTTGACGAGCGGCGCATCGGCAAACACGCAGGCCACCACCTCGGCGGTCCCCGACATGACGGCCATGGCAGCGGTCTGCACCATCGCCGCGGCGGTCGCGCCGAACGCCTGCATCTCCGACAGCATCGCCAGATCGGTCAGACC
>JBHEMB010000500.1:0-3146 GCA_046262855.1 Mycobacteriales bacterium
GCTCAGCGCGATGTGCTCGTGCGCGGACAGGCTCCTGCCGGGCAGCTGTCCCTGCCCGGTGAGGTGGTTGCCGATGCGGATGCCAACGACTCGTTCGAGACCTTCGCGGAACCGGACTGCTTCCAGGTGGTCACCGGTGAGAGCCGCGATCCGTGACGACATGTACCTGTCGCTGAGGCCGACGTTCTCAGCAAGGTCCTGCCGGACGGTTGTGTCGTATCCGTCGGCGCGCCGCCGGGCAAACACCGGGACGAGCACGTGATTAGGCCGGGTGTTGCCCAACTGCGCGCGGCTGTTGGCGGCTTGTCCAGTGTCCCACGTCATCCGGAACTTCGGCTGCGTCTCCGATCGGCTCGCCGTGACCTCAGCCGTCAAGTCCGGGCGCCGTTGGACGTCCGGGTCGGCGTGGGCGTGACGCGCGAAAACCGTGCCGGCCGCGACCTCGCAGACGACCTCGACCACCTCGGCGCGCAGCCGGACGTCGTCGGCTTCGAACAGCGATCCCTGCTGCATCAGGTTCAGGCTCCGGAGCAGGGTGCTCTTGCCCGTGTTGTTCGGCCCGACGAGCAGCGTGACAGGCCCAAACGGGAGCCGTCCGGAGTCGGATACGGAACGGTAGTTGCGCACGCGGACGCTGGAGATCACGAGGCCATTGAACACGTTCGTACCGACAACCACCCTCGCAGCGGCCTGGATGCCGGCCCCTTCGCGCCCAACCCGCCGATGAGCATCGCGAGGGCTGTTGGTTGCTGCATCCAACACGTCCGCTTCTGCCGCGATCCGCACGCACGTCATCGGGCTTCCGATCCTCAACATCGTGGGCCCGAGCCGAACGAATGGCGTGGCGTGGCGTCAAGGCCTAGGGCAGTCCAGAGCCGATTCACCCGCGCCGGAACTCCCGACGCCGCCCTCCGGCCAGACGTTGTTGCCCAAGGAGACAGCCGCCGAATCTCATTTCGATGCAGTCAAGCTGCATCCTGCACTATCAGCTGCAGCCGCTGGTGCTGCCGCAGCCCTCACACACGTAGCAGGAGCCAGCGGGCCGCATCTTCGTGCCGCACGTCATGCAGAGCGGCGCGTCCGACTGCGTCCCCTGCAAAGCCTCGAGCAGCTCCGTTGAGGAGCCCACGACCGGCAGCTCCTTGTGAGCCGGCTCGACCGGCACACCCTGGGCGAGCGCCTCGACGTCGACGTCGGCCTCGTCAGACGGAGCCGAGCCGTAGCCCGAGGCCACCGAAGCCGCCCGCTCCTCTGCCGTGAAGATGCCGAGTGCCTCACGGGACTCATAGGGCAGGAAGTCGAGCGCCAGACGACGGAACAGGTAGTCCATGACCGAAGCAGCAATGCGGATGTCCGCGTCGTCGGTCATGCCAGCCGGCTCGAAGCGCATGTTCGTGTACTTCGACACGAAGGCCTCCAGCGGCACGCCGTACTGGAGCCCGATCGAGATCGAGATCGAGAAGGCGTCCATGACGCCGGCCAAGGTCGACCCCTGCTTCGACATCTTGATGAAGACCTCACCGAGGGTGCCGTCCTCGTAGGCGTTGGCCGTCATGTAGCCCTCGGCGCCGGCGATCGAGAACGAGATCGTGCGGCCCAGGCGGTTCTTGGGCAGGCGCTTGCGGACGGGACGGGTGGCCACGAGGACATCCTCCTCGGAAGCGGCACCCTTCTCCGAGCCCTTCTTGTCCTGAAGTGGCTGGCCGACCTTCGAGTTGTTGCGGTAGATCGCGAGGGCCTTGAGCCCCATCTTCCAGCCCTGGAAGTAGATCTCCTCGACGTCCTCGACGGTTGCCTCGGCCGGCAAGTTGCAGGTCTTGCTAAGAGCCCCGCTCACGAACGGCTGGATCGCAGCCATCAGCCGGACGTGGCCCATCGCGGAGATGGACCGCTCGCCCATGGCGCAGTCGAAGACCTCGTAGTGCTCGAGCTTGAGGCCGGGGGCGTCGATGACGTTGCCGTGCTCGGCGATGTGCTCGACGATCGCCTCGACCTGCTCCTCCTGGTAGCCCAGGGAGCGCAGCGCGCGCGGAACCGTCTGGTTGACGATCTGCATCGAGCCGCCGCCGACGAGCTTCTTGAACTTCACCAGCGCCAGGTCGGGCTCGAGGCCTGTGGTGTCGCAGTCCATCATCAGACCGATCGTGCCGGTCGGGGCGATGACGGAGGCCTGCGCGTTGCGGTAGCCGTTCTTCTCGCCGATCGCGAGGCACTCCTGCCAGGCCTTGGTGGGCTCGTGCAGGATGCGCGCGTCATCGGCGCCGACAACACGAGCAGAGTCGTTGGCGGCGGCGTGCTTGCGCATGACGCGCTTGTGGGCTTCGGCGTTCTGCGCGTAGCCGTTGTAGGGGCCGACCACACCGGCGAGCTCAGCCGACCGCTTGTACGCCGTACCCGTCATGAGAGACGTGATGGCAGCGGCGAGCGCACGACCGCCGTCGCTGTCGTAGGCGTGGCCGGTCGCCATGAGCAGGGCGCCGAGGTTGGCGTAGCCGATGCCGAGCTGGCGGAAGTTGCGGGTGGTCTCGCCGATCGGCTCGGTCGGGAAGTCGGCGAAGCAGATGGAGATGTCCATCGCGGTGATGATGAACTCGACGGCCTTGCCGAACAGCTTCGCGTCGAAGGTGCCGTCCTCGCGCAGGAACTTCATGAGGTTCAGCGACGCGAGGTTGCAGGAGGAGTTGTCGAGGCTCATGTACTCCGAGCACGGGTTGGACGCGGTGATACGACCGGACTCGGGGTTGGTGTGCCAGTCGTTGATGGTGTCGTCGTACTGGATGCCGGGGTCGGCGCACTCCCACGCGGCCTGGGCGAGCTTCTTCCAGAGGCTGCGCGCGTCGACGGTCTCGATCACGCGGCCGTCGGCCCGGGCGGTGAGGCCGAACTCGGTGCCGTTCTCGACGGCGCGCATGAAGGCGTCGCTGACGCGGACGGAGTTGTTGGCGTTCTGGTACTGGACGCTGACGATGTCCTTGCCGCCGAGGTCCATGTCGAAGCCGGCGTCACGCAGCGCGCGGATCTTGTCCTCCTCGCGCGCCTTCGTCTCGATGAACTCCTCGATGTCCGGGTGGTCGACGTCGAGCACGACCATCTTGGCCGCCCGCCGGGTGGCGCCTCCGGACTTGATGGTGCCGGCAGAGGCGTCC
>JBHEMB010000501.1:0-3902 GCA_046262855.1 Mycobacteriales bacterium
GCACAGCAGCGGCGGCAGACGACGCTCAGCTCGTCCAGCTCGCGCCGGCCACATCCGCTCATGCCGCGATGCGTCCTCCGCAGCGCCCCGAAGAGGACCCGTGAGAGGCGGAGCGGTGGCGGGGATGCTGGTCCGAACCGAACGGGTATCACGCCGCGCCCTTCCGTAGGCGACGTCCGCTCACTGGTGCACCCTGTTCCTGTCAGCAGGTCCATAAGGTCTGCTGGTGCACCTGAGGTGCCGCCGGGTCATCGCCCTGCTCGCTTGATCCTTCGAGGTCCAGCATGAGTTCTGCGAGACCCGGCGGACGCCCAGGACGTGCCGACCGTCGACAGGGCTGAGCGCCTCCGAGCGCCGATCAGTGAGCGAACCGGCAGCCGCGTCCTGGCACCGCAAGTCAGGTGCCTCCCCACTGGTGGAAGCAGCGAGGAGGCTGTGATGAAGCATGCCCTGAACGACCCGCCCACGACCAACCTGCCGCCGGTCGCCCCGAACGGGCTGACCGCAGGTCTGGACTGGGCGAAGGACGACCACGTCGTGTGTGTGGTCGACAGCACCGGCCCCGCGCGCTGCCGATGGCAGGTTGACACAGGGCTACTCATGCCGCGACGACGTGCGAGCCGGCTCAAGCATCGCGCTCCTCCGGCCGGTTCGCAGCGGCATGTCTGAGCCCTACAGCTCAAGCACCTTGGCCATCTCGTCCAGGACCTCGTCGCGCTCCCGCTCGTCGCCGGGCTGCTCACCGCGCTGCCGGCGACCGGTCAGGCAGCACAGCCCTGTCCCGGCACCCGCGAGACCGCTCGCGCCGTCACCGCGCACGGCCAGCCGTCGTCGTACCGGGGAATCTCGCCGGCGCCCGTCCCGGTCTACGACGGCCTCGGTGTGCCCGACGAGCCCTACCGTTTCGTCGCGCACCCTCAGGACGGAAGGACAACGGCAGAGCCGACCGCTGCACAGGCGTCAGTGCCGGTGAAGGACGGCGTCGCCACCAGGGACCTCAGCGTGGCCACCGCCGAGCAAGGCCCGCAGTTCGCGCTGTACCTACCGGCTGGCTTGATGGCAACCTCCCGCGGGCCGATCGAGGCGGCGGTACAGCCGCTCGCTCCGACTGACCAGCCGGCCGGGGCGCGTATCGACGGCAACGTCTACTCGGTAGCCCTCACCGCGCCGGAGCCGGTAACGCTCACGGGACCGACGCAGATCGCGGCGGTGTACCTGAGGGCGACCACGGCCAGACAGCCGCCGCCGGCGATCCGCTGCCGCGCCGCAGCGAGCGTCGCCTGGGAGCGGCTCGTGACCAGGCGCACCGGAGTCGACATCTACAGCTCCACCTTCCCCGGCCCGGGCCAGTTCACCGTGGCCTTCGAGCTGAAGCCGGACAAGGCGGGCGGCCGTCCACCGGCGCTGCCGTTCGCACTAGGTGGCGTTCTGACACTGGTTGTGCTGGTGGTCATCCTCGTGCGGGTCCGCGCGCAGGCCACCGACGCAGCCAACTCACCTTGAATCCTTTCATTCAAGATGGGACCGTGTTGTCCGTGCCATGGAGACCGCCACGCCGGCTTGTGACCGCTCTGGCGGTGGCGACTGCCGTCGCCGTGGGAGTGATCGTCAGCCCGGGCGCTCAGGCTGCGTCCCCTCAGGTGCGTGTCACGGGGCTGGAGACCGAGGCGCAGACCGCACCCCTGGGGATCGACGCGCCCCGGCCTCGGCTGGCGTGGCGGATGGAGAGCACCCGCCGCGGCGTGGTGCAGTCGGCGTACCGGGTGAAGGTGGCCCGCTCCCAGGCTGCCGCCACCAAGGGTCGGGCTTACGTCTGGGACACCCACCGCGTGCGCGGCGCCCAGCCCTTCGTCGACTACGCCGGGCCGAGGCTCGCACCCCGCACCCGCTACTGGTGGACGGTGGAGCTGTGGGACGAGCGAGGTCGTGCCGTCCATCGCAGCAGTCCCGCTTGGTTCGAGACAGCCTTCACCTCTCCCTCGCAGTGGTCGGCGCAGTGGGTGGCGGGACAGTCCGCCGCCGCCGGCTGCACCGAGGAACGGCAGTGCCGTCCTGCCCCCCTGCTCCGCAAGGAGTTCCGGCTGAGCTCCGGCATCGCGAGCGCCAGGCTGTACGCCAGCGGCCTCGGCTACGGGACCTTCTACCTGAACGGCCGGCGCGTCAGCGACGCTGTCCTGTCACCCGGCTTCACCGAGTACACCGAGCGCGTCCTCTACGTCACCCACGACGTCACGAAGCTGCTGCACCCAGGCAACAATGCGGTCGGGGCGATGCTCGGCCGCGGCCCGTTCGGCTCGACGGGCTCGAACTTCGCCGGCTACGCGACGGCTCCCTGGCACGCGGACCCGAAGCTTCGGCTCGAGCTGCACGTCCGGTACGCGGACGGCCGCGGGACGGTCGTCCGGTCAGGACAGGCCTGGCGGACAACGGACGGGCCCACTCGCTTCGACGACTTCATGCTGGGCGAGACGTACGACGCCCGCCGCGCGAAGGCGCTGCACGGCTGGGCTTCGCCTGGCTACGACGACCGCGGCTGGAAGCCGGCGCGGCAGACGACGGGCCCTAAGGGTCGGCTCGAGGCGATGGTCGAGGAGCCCGTGCGCAGCCAGGAACGGATCCCGTTCAAGGCCGTTCGGCACACCCAGGCGGGCAGTTGGCTGTTCGACCTGGGCCGCAACATCGCCGGCAACGCCGTCCTGCGGACTGACCTCCCCAGCGGCACCAGGATCACGCTGCACTACGGCGAGAAGCTGCTGGACAACGGCTCGGTCGACACCGCTGGGGGAAGCTTCGACGGCAGCACCATGCAGCTCGACACCTTCACCGCCGGGCCGGGACGCGACGTCTGGCGTCCGGAGTTCACGTACAAGGGCTTCCAGTACGTCGAGGTGACCGGCCTGACCGGGACCCCGCGGCCGTCGATGCTGACCGCCGAGGTGTGGCACACCAGCTTCCGGCCCGTCGGCTCCTTCGTCAGCTCCGATGCGCTGGTGAACAAGATCTACGCCGCGTCCCGCGGGGCCATGCGGAGCAACTCCGTGGACCTGCCGACAGACACGCCGATCTATGAGAAGACCGGCTACACCGCTGACGGGCAGATCGTCTCCGGCGCGTTGAGCTACCTCTACGACACCCGGCGCTTCTACGCGAAGTGGCTGCGTGACATCGAGCAGTCGGTGGCTCCAAACGGCGACATGGGCATCTCGGCGCCGCTCCCGAGCGACCCTCCCGAGACACAGACGCCCACGGGGTTCGCCTTCGCCAGCCCAGGCTGGGACGCCGCCCTCATGGTCGTCCCCGATGTCCTGGAGAGGTTCCACGGCGACTCGCGGCCCGGCATACGCGCGCTGCCCGAGATGAAGCGGGTCTTGCGCTACTACGACGAGCAGGCCAAGGCCGACCTGCTGCCCGCCACCTGTCAGGTCGCGTTCCAGCAGGTCTGCCCCAACGGCCTGGGCGACTGGGTCGCGCCCTTCGGCATGAGCTACGGCGCCGCGCTCGACGCGAACGCGTGGTGGCGATACATGCTGCGACGCGCAGCCGCTACGGCTCGACGAGCGGGGGAAGCCACGGCGGCACGCTCCTTCACAGCGCGGGAGGAGGCGGTGGCGCGCGCCTTCCAGTCCGTGTTCTTCGAGCCGGCGCTGCAGATCTACCGTGACCCCTTCAACCCTGGCCCTTCCGAACCCGGACGGGCGAGCAACTCCTACCTCTTCTCCGGCTTCTCGTTGCAGCCTCGCCCGGTCGAGGTGGCCAACCCGGGCCTACCCGGCTACTCCCAGCACCAGAACGCGGTCGCACTCGGCCTCGACCTGGTGCCCGTCCCCGCGAGGCAGGCGGTCGGTGACACGCTCGCCCGTGACACCTCGACCCGCGGCGACCACCTGTCGACGGGAATCATG
>JBHEMB010000502.1:0-3511 GCA_046262855.1 Mycobacteriales bacterium
GCCGTCCCCAATTGCATTCGCCTAAATATTTGGCAGCAGCGCCGAAAGGGTGTCCACCCGGCGAGCTGGATCGCCCGTCGGGCGCATACGTGCGCGGGACGCCAGTTCGAGCTCTCGCTCACCAGCTGGTGTCGAGGCACCCGTCGAACTCAGCCAGCGGGTTCGCCAGCATGACCTGGGTGGCCGGCTGCACCAGCGTGGCCGGCTGCACTCCCGGCGTACCTTGGGCCTTCCAGCAGCCGTCCGGCTTCACCTGCAGCTCGAAGGTCTGGACGGAAGCCGTGCCCTGGTCGACGTACTGCACGTTGCACTGCCAGTCCTCTCCTGGCCCGTCGTCGTCGCTGCCCGTGCGCTGGCACGATGCCAGCGCCTGCAGGCTCGCCCCGTCGACGGTGTCGCGACCGAGCAGCCGCTGCTGAGCCGGGTACAGGCCAGCGAAGACCTCGGCCAAGGACGGGGCCACGCGCTGCGGCGTCAGCGGCGTGGCACAGCCGCTCGAGGCAAGCAGTGGCACGACGAGCAGCAGTCGCCTCACGTGATGTCCCTGGTGAGCAGCAACCTGCGGGCCACCACGATGCACGCCACTGCCCAGACCAGGCAGACCAGAGCGCCTTGCCACAGCGGGCCGTAGTACCGATCGTCACGCACCAGCCCGTGCCACGCCGCGAACGGGGTGGTGAGCAGTGCGTTCGCACCCGTGCCGAGCGCCCCTAGCAGCGCCAGCAGCTGCATGAGCAGGCCGATCACCAGCGGTCCGCCGACGCCGGCGAGACTGCTCCGCGTCGCGACGGAGAGCAGCACTGCAAGGGCGGTGAATCCCAGCAGGGGTGGTAGCTCGGTGGCCCAGCTCAGCAGCACCAGGCCCGCCGCCTCGCCGCTGCCGATCGGCGTCCCGGACAGACCGGACAGGGGACGGTTCCCCGCCAGGGCGAGGCCGGCCGCGAGGCTGCTCAGTGCAGCCACGGCCAGCAGCGCCGCCGAGGTGAGCGCGGCAGCCAGCACCTTGCCGACGAAGACCTCCGCCCTCGTGCGGGACCGGGTCAGCAGCGACTGCCAGGTGCCGTGCCCGTCCTCGGTCGCGAAGATGTCTCCCGCGACGATGCTCGTCAGCAACGGGAAGGCCCAGGTGCCGGCGAACCCGAGCACCACGAGCGGGAGTGCGAACCCCGACTCCTTCACATGCCGGCCGAACAGGGTGTCCTTCGGGAGGCCGGTCTGGGCACTGAGCACCAGCGCGAGGAGCGGCGGGCCGAGCAGGCAGATGGCAAGGGCGGCACGGACGCGTGGTTGCTTTCGCAGCCGCAACAGCTCCCACCGCAGGACCTTCATGCGACCAACTCGCGCAGAGCGTCCTCGAGGGGGAGCGACTCGCGCTCCAGCGACCGGACCGCAATGCCCGCACCTGCGAGGGCCAAGACGTAGGCGTCCACCACGTCGGTCGTGGCCACGAAGGACAGGCCCGTCTCGACGTCGTCGAGGCTGACCGGCGCGATCGTCCGGGCGAGATCGTCGTCACTGGTCGTCAGCAGGCAGCGGCCAGGCCGGGAGCGCAGGTCCGCGACCGGTCCGCGCCACACGTCGCGCCCGCCGACGACCACGGTGACGTCCTCGCACACGGCGTCCACCTCGGTGAGGTCGTGGCTGCAGAGCAGGACCGTCAGGCCGTCGGCCGCCAGTGTCCGGATGAGGTCGCGGAGCTGACGCGCGGCGAGCGGATCCAGGCCGTTGGCCGGTTCGTCGAGCACGAGCAGCTGCGGCCGTCGCAGCAGACCGGCGGCGATGCCGAGCCGCTGCCGCATACCGAGCGACCAGCCACCCACCTGGGTGTCGGCGCGGTCGGTGAGGCCCACCCGGTCGAGCGCTTCGGCGACCTCGCCGGGCTCGTCGTCGAGCCCCGCCAGCACGTCAAGATTCTGCCGGCCGGTCAAGTACGGCCACGCCCCTGGTGCCTCGACGAAGCCCCCAACCGTCCCTTCGACCATGCAGCTGCCGCCGTCGAGGTGCACGAGCCCGAGGAGCACCCGCAGCAGCGTGGTCTTCCCGGCCCCGTTCGGTCCGAGCAAGCCGTGCACGGTGCCCGAGGCGACCACGAGGTCCAGCCCGTCGAGGGCCCTGACAGCACCGAAGTGCTTGCGCAGGCTCCTCGCCTCAACAGCGGCCACGACGCGCAGGTTAGGGCACCGTCGAGCATGATTCGGACAGTTCCAGGCGAGGCCGCTCGTAGGCCGGCCGCCCGACCCGGCAGGATGTCCGACATGGATCTCGCTGAGCTGCGCCGGCAGCTGGACGACGTCGACCGCGGTCTGGTCGACCTGATCGCCCGTCGGCTGGAGCTCGTCGCCGGCATCGGCGCGGCCAAGGCCGGCACCGACACCCCCGTCCGGGACGTGAACCGGGAACGGGCCGTCCTGGACGCCGTGGAAGCGGCCGCCGAGGAGCGCGGCGTCTCGGGCGAGCTGGTACGCCGGATCTTCCGCGAGATCATCGGGTACGCCGTCGACAAGCAGGTCGCCGAGCTGCTCGGCAGTCCCCAGCACCCTGCCGTGGTCGGCTTCCAGGGCGTGCCGCACGCCTACAGCCACCTGGCCGCCCGCAAGCACCTGGCCGGCCGGGGCTGGGCGGCCTCGTTCCGTGGCTACCCGAGCTTCGCGGAGGTGGTGGACGCGCTGGTCGCGGGCGAGTGCGACCTCGCGGTGCTGCCCGTCGAGAACACGACCGCCGGCAGCATCAACCAGGTCTACGACCTGCTGCAGGAGAGCGACGTGCACGTCGTCGGCGAGGAGACGTGGCGGGTCGACCACGCGCTGGCCGCGACCGCTGACGTCCCCGTCACGAGCCTGACCCGGGTCCTGTCGCACCCACAGGGCCTGGAGCAGTGCGCCGCGTTCCTGCGGAAGCTACCGGACGCGGTGCCGGTCACCGTCTTCGACACGGCCGAGGCGATGCGCGCGGTCGCTGCGGAGGGGGACCCGACGTGGGCGGCCATCGGCTCACCTGAGGCCGCCGAGGCGAACGGGCTCGTCGTGCTGCGGCGGGGCATCACCGACCAGGCCGAGAACTTCACGCGCTTCCTCGTGCTGGCCCGCGAGCCGATCGCCGTCGCCGCCCGGGTGCCTTCCAAGACCAGCCTGGTCCTCGTCACCAGCCACGAGGAGGGCGCGCTGCTGCGCTGCCTCACGCTGCTGGCCGAGAGCGGCCACTCGATGACCAAGCTCGAGTCCCGCCCACGCCCGGGCCGGCCCTTCGAGTACCTGTTCTTCCTGGACTTCGAGGGCAACGTCGCGGACGAGGGCACCCAGCAGGTGCTCGCGGACCTCCGTCGTACCGCCCTGTCCGTGAAGCTGCTGGGCAGCTACCCCGCCAAGGTGGTCCGCGCCGACGCGACCGGGCCAGACACCTTCGAAGCCCTCATCCAGGACTGACCCCCGCCCCTCCCGCATGAACGGAAACTGAGCTGCCCTTTCAGTCGCTCAAAGGGCAGCTCGGTATCGATTCATGGCGGGGCGGTGGG
>JBHEMB010000503.1:0-3051 GCA_046262855.1 Mycobacteriales bacterium
GTGAAGGCACCGGTCAGCCCGGTGGCATCGGCCAGATCTGCCAGCAGGCGGGACCCTGCGTGGCTGACCACCCCGCGTCCGTCAGCCGAGACGACAAGTCGGGGACGTGACCCGGTAGTGTGCACGCAGAAAGCGCCTTCCCCTGCGGACGACAGAAGCCTTAGACAAGCCCTATCGTCCCAGGTCAGAACAGTGTCGGTGATTTACGGTGTTTTCGCAGGTGAGGATGGGTGTCCTGGATTCCACGTGACCTTGAGTGAGTAGCTGACGTGGCTGGGAGGACGGGGTTCGTCCCGGCGTTTGGCTTCGAAGGTGTTCCTCGGTGGTTTCTTCAGTCGTTGGTAGCGGCGGTCGCGGCGAGGGGGCAGGAGGTCGTCGAGGAGTTCCTGGACGACTTCGAGTCGGGCCGCGCACAAGAGCTGCGGGCTTGCTGCGGCCTGTCCGGCGGTCGTAAGCCGTGCGAGCTGCACCGTCGTGGTGAAGGAGATCCGGTCGGGATCGATCTTGCCCTGTTCGGCTGCGTGGACTTTGAGCGCGCACAGTGCCTGGTAGATGGTGAGGAGCGCGTAGATCTCCTGGCAGATGAGCTCGGAGGTCTTGGATCGCAGGATGAAGCCGGCACCACGCAGGCGGTTTTTGAGCTCGGCGAACCCGTTCTCGATCTCCCAGCGTTGGTGGTAGAGCCGGGCCAACTGCCGTGCGGGCGCCTGCCGGTGGTCGAGCAGGCTGGTCGCCAGGCGGAACTTCTCCACCTGCACCGACCCGTGCTGGGGCCGGACGGTGACGGTGCAGTCGATGATGCGCACGAGGTGGCCTTCGGGCAGCCCTGTCGGGGTGCGGCCGTGGAAACGGGCGTTGCCCGGGCGCTGGCCCTCGGCCGGAGTGGGCATGACGGACACGTACGAGCCGTCCGACAGAACCCACAGGGGCGGCAGGACGAGGTTCTTCTTGATCCGCCAGGCGAGGTGGCAGCCGGTCGCTTCGACCAGGCCCCACAGTTCATGGCCGGCGAAGTTGCGGTCGGCCAGCAGCAGTATGCCGGGCCGCAGGGATGCGAGCAGGCGGCGGGCGAGCTTGTGCTCACTGAACCTGGCGATCGAGTCGAAAGCTGCGTCGATGATGGCGTGGGTGCCGCACTCGATCAGCCATCAGCCTGACCTGCGGGTTTCCGCTCTTGTTGGTGCCGTCGCGGCCGGTGAATCCGAACGCTGCGGCGTTCTCGGGGGTGTCCGGCACGTCCAGCGCGGTGCCGTCCCAGGCGACCAGTCGCAGGCCGAAGGCGAACGCTCCCGGGGTCGCGGGTGTCGCTCGGGCGCCGCACCGGCGTTCGAAGAGCGCCTGAAACGGCTTGTCGCCCAGGCGCCGGCGGGCTCTGGTGAGGGCCGAACTGGTGGGCAGGCGCTGGACGAGGCCGCCCGGCAGGTGCCGCAGTCTGTCGGTCAGGGTCCGCAGGACCGCCCGATATCCCGGCGGCCCGGCGCTGTCGGAGCTGCTGAACAGGCACAGAGCCAGGACGAGGTAGACCACCGCGCGGGCCGGAAGGAGCCTGCGGCGGCGCTCGGTTCTCCCAGTCAACTCCAGTACCTCGTCGACCACTTCGGGGGTGATCTCCTCGGTGAGAACACCGAGCCGAATCCGGTCACCGAACTGCGGCTCCAACCGCATTCGGGGGCTTCGAGGTGGCACCGGCCGGACCGCCGTGGTGACGGTTGAGGCAGCAGCGATGGCAGACTGAGCGCCCAACGGGGCTCCCTTGCAGACAGTCGGATCTTGGTCGATCTTCTGTCCTACCGGGAGCCCCGTTGGCCTGTCCCGAGATCATCTGGCGCATCATCAGATCGTGGCGGATCGCCCTATGCACCCCAGAGGGCTGCTCACCCAAAGCAGCCACCATCGCGCGCTCTACCTGCACGGATGCACTAAATCACTGGCATTGCAGGTCAGAGGCAGTCTGTCCGCCCGTTGTCCGGCGTACGGGAACTCGGAGCGTCAAACGAGCGTCGCGCCAAACAATTTATCGTCGCGCTTCGAGACGGGCCGCCCACGCCCGAACCGACGACGCGCCAGCTGCGACGGACGAGAGGAACTGACTGGAGTGAACCGAGCAGTGCTTCGTCACGTCTGGCATTCATGTCTGGTGCGGAGCACATTGCAGGTTTGAAGTCTGGGCAGGTGGAGCGGCTTCGTTGAAAGAGAACGACGGCTGACGTCGGTCGGCTGATCGACAGTTGACGAGGGCCGACCGACGACGGTGGCGGCGCCCAGGTCCCCAGATACCGGCACCGGCCTGTCGGCGTCCCGTGTTCCTCGTAGGCCAGCCTGGCCACCGCTATGGGATGATCAGTCCCCTGGAGGGCAGCGGCCTGCGGAGGACAGCATGAGTGACGGCACCGGGCATCTGTCCAAGCTCTTCTGGTCGGTGGCCGACTCGCTGCGCGGCGACTTCAAGCCTTCCGAGTACGGGCGGGTGATCCTGCCGTTCACGATGCTGCGCCGGCTGGACTGCCTTCTGGCCCCGAGTCGGCAGGCGGTGCTCGATGAGGCCGAGCGCACCGATGGCGAGCAGGAGCGGGAGCAGCGCCTGACGGCCGCCTCGGGTTGGCCCTTCTACAACTCCAGCCGGTTCTCCATGGAGAGCGTGCTCAACGATCCGGAGAGCGCCGACCGGTTGCTCCTGGCCTATGTCGACGGGTACTCCCAGAACGTGAGGGAGCTGTTGGAGGGCTTCGAGTTCGAGCGGACCGTCACCCGCCTGCACCAGGCCCGCCTCCTTTACCACGTCGTCGGGCAGTTCGTCTCGATCGACCTGGGTCAGATGATCACCGACGACCACATGGAGGGCCTCTTCGAGGAGCTCGTCCGGCGGTTCGCGGAGAGCGGCAATGAGGTGAGCGGGGAGCATTACACCCCCCGGGATGTCGCCCACCTGATGGCCGGCTTCCTCGTCTCCGCCGACTCGGACGTCCTGACGTCGCCGCATGCCGTCCGCACCATTCTGGATCCGGCCTGCGGGACAGCTGGCTTGTTGAGCGAGGCGGCCTCGTACATCGC
>JBHEMB010000504.1:0-3165 GCA_046262855.1 Mycobacteriales bacterium
GACGGCGCACGGCCCGGTCGTGCTGCTCGATGCCGGCGCCACGTCCGACAGCACCCCGGAGCAGCTCGTGGCCCAGGCGGTCCTCGGCAGCGCGTACGCCGGGGCGCTCGGCATCGACGCGCCTCGGGTAGGACTGCTCAACGTGGGCACCGAGCCCGCCAAGGGCGACCAGCTGCGCAAGGAGGCCTACGCATTGCTGCAGCAGACCGCTGTCCGCTTCGTCGGCAACGTGGAGGGTCACGACGTGATCCTCGGCGGCCCGGCCGACGTCGTCGTGACCGACGGGTTCACCGGCAACGTGCTCCTGAAGGGCATCGAAGGGGCGAGCGGTCGCACCGACCTTCCCCAGGCCGCTCTGCTGCTGGGTGTCGACGGCCTCAGCGTCGTTGGCCACGGCGCCGCCAACGCCGACGACATCGCGGCGTGCATCGCTCATGCGGCGGGCCTCGCGCGGCAGGGCCTGATGCCTCGGCTGCGCGCCGCGCTGGACGCGCGTGAGGAGGCCTCGTGACGCACGACGAGGTCCTCGACGTGCTCCGCGACGCGGTCGCGCTGGTCCTCGAGCTCGAGCCCGCGACGCTGCAGCGCGGCACCCGCTTCGTGGACGACCTGAAGGCGGACTCGCTCGCCCTCGTCGAGATCGTCGAGATCGTCGAGGAGGACCTGGCCCGCACCCGGCCCGGGTTCCGCATCGACGACCAGGACCTCGACGGGCTGGTCACCCTCGGCGACGCCGTCGACTACGCGGTGGCCCGCCTGTGACCGTGTACACCCGGCTCGAGGCGGCTCTCGGCACCGGCCTCGAGCACGACCTGCTCGAGCGGGCCCTGACCCACCGCAGCTACGCCTACGAGCACGGTGGTCTGCCCACCAACGAGCGCCTCGAGTTCCTCGGCGACGCCGTGCTCGGGGTCGTCGTCACCGATGCGCTCTACGCCAACCACCCCGACCTCGCCGAGGGCTCGCTCGCCAAGCTGCGGGCCAGCGTCGTCAGCACCCGCGCCCTCGCCGGCGTCGCCCGCGATCTCGGGCTGGGCGAGTGGATGCGGCTGGGCAAGGGCGAGGACGTCACCGGCGGCCGCGACAAGCCAAGCATCCTGGCCGACACGATGGAGGCCATCATCGGTGCGGTCTACCTCGAGCGTGGGCTGGAGGGGGCGACCGCCCTGGTCCGCCGGCTGTTCGACCCGCTCATGGAGGCCGCCGCCATGGACGGAGCGGCGCTCGACTGGAAGACGGCGCTGCAAGAGCTCACCGCGGCCAGGGGTCTCGGCGTCCCTGACTACGCGATCACGGAGAGCGGCCCCGACCACGCGAAGGCCTTCGTGGCTACGGCCATCGTCGCGGGCGAGCCCCGTGGTGAGGGGACCGGTTCGAGCAAGAAGGAGGCGGAGCAGCAAGCGGCAGAGGGGGCCTGGCGGAAGCTGTCCGCCGAGCCCGTGGACGCCCCCGCCGACCTTGCCTGAGCTCCCCGAGGTCGAGGTCGTCCGGCTCGGTCTCGAGAAGGGCGTCGCCGGCCGCACCATCGCCACCGTCTCGGTGCACCACGACCGGGCGGTACGCCGGCATGCCGCGGGAGCCCGCGACTTCGCCGACCTGCTGCGCGGCCGCACCGTCACGGCCGCCCGCCGGCGCGGCAAGTACCTCTGGCTGCCCCTGGACTCCGGCGACGCGTTGACCGGTCACCTCGGCATGAGCGGCCAGCTTCTCGTCGTACCGCCTGCGAAGCCGCTCGAGACGCACCTGCGGGTCCGGTTCGCCTTCACAGACGGCGGCCGCGAACTGCGCTTCGTCGACCAGCGGACCTTCGGTGGCCTGCAGGTCGTCGCCGGGGGCGCCGAGCTCCCTTCGACGATCGCCCACATCGCGCGCGACCCGCTGGACCCCGAGTTCGACGACGAGCTGTTCGTACGGCGGTTGCGCGCGAAGGTCTCCGGCGTGAAGCGGGCGCTGCTGGACCAGACCCTGGTCAGCGGGATCGGCAACATCTACGCCGACGAGGCGCTCTGGCGCGCGCAGCTGCACGGGGGCCGGCCGACCGAGCTCCTCACCAGGCCCAAGGCCCGGGAGGTGCTGGCCCACAGCCGTGCTGTGCTGCGCGAGTCCCTGGCCCAGGGCGGGACGAGCTTCGACGCCCTCTACGTGAGCACGGACGGCGTCAGCGGGCTGTTCGAGCGGTCGCTGCACGCGTACGGCCGCGAGGGCGAGCCGTGTGACCGCTGCGGCACCCCGATCCGGCGCGAGGCCTGGATGAACCGCAGCTCCTACTCCTGCCCGCGCTGCCAACCGCGGCCCCGGTACCCGCGATGACCGTGCGGCTGCAGGCGTTCGTGAAGGGCCGGGTGCAGGGCGTCGGCTTCCGCTGGTGGACAAGAGCCCGGGCGCTCGAGCTGGGGCTGTCCGGGTCCGCCACCAACCTCGACGACGGCCGCGTCGAGGTGGTTGCCGAGGGCCCGAGAGAGGCCTGTGAGGCGCTGCTCGCGCTGCTCCCCACCGGCCCGGGGAAGGTGGAGTACGTCGCCGACCGGTGGAGCGAGCCTCGCGGCGAGGTCGGCTTTGCCGAGAGGTAAGCTGGCACTAGCCCGTTTGACCCAGTCCGTGACCAGTTCGTGACCTTGCCCTTGACCCTCCCGGGGTTCGGCGGCACACTGTTAGCACCCGACCTGTGCCACTGCCAGGCGGTTGGATCCCTCAGCGTGGAGGCTTCTTAGATGGCGAAGGCCCTGCTTGGTCATGTCGGTGTCGGCACCGACCTGCGTCTCGCGGCAGAGGTGCGACGCCTTCGTGGCAGAGTCCTGGAGCTCGAGGACGAGCTCAGCCGCGTGAAGGCCGCCAACGACGCTCTCGTCGCTGCCGTGCACGTCGAGGACGACATCCGGATGATCACGCAGGCGCCGGCGCTCACCTAGAGCTGCGACCCCCCAGGGACGTCACCCACACCGGGTGGCGTCCTTCGTCGTTTCCGGGGGGTCACGCCGGTAGAGTCCTGCTCGGCCTTCCCCGCGGCTGACTGACAGGCGAGACGTGCACCTCAAGAGCCTCACCTTGAAGGGCTTCAAGTCCTTCGCGAGCCCCACGACGCTGCGGTTCGAGCCCGGCATCACCTGCGTCGTCGGACCCAACGGCTCCGGCAAGAGCAATGTCGTGGACGCCATCGCCTGGGTC
>JBHEMB010000505.1:0-5020 GCA_046262855.1 Mycobacteriales bacterium
TTGAAGCCCTCGGGGAAGACGCCGACGAGCTCGTCGCTGCTCAGCAGCCGCTCGGCGTCGGCGTTGCAGGCGAGCGTGTTGCCGCTCTTGCGGGCGAGCGGCGCCACGACCGGCAGGGTGAAGACCAGGTCGGCGGCGAGCAGCCGCAGGACGCGCCGCGCCGGGTGGTGGTCGTGCAGCGCGAGCGAGGTCATGACCGCGTCGATGGGGATGGTGCCCGAGTGGTTCGCGACGATGAGGGCCCCACCGGTGTCCGGCACGTTGTCGAGGCCGCGGGTCTCGACGCGGAACCACTTGTCGTAGAGCGGCCGCAACGGCGGCAGCAGCACGTGGTCGTTGAGGTCCTCGTCGTAGCCGAAGTCGTCGATCTCGTAGTCGCCGGTGATCCGTCGGCGAAGGAAGGCCAGGCCCCCGGCGACCCGCTGCTCCCAGGGCGACGGCGACGGCGCGGGCGGCGAGGCGGGCGGCGGAGGAGCCTTGTCGTCCTCGGAGCGGAGGGGGATCACGCGGGCCTCAGGCACGGACCGGCTCCTTGCTGCGCGTGAGCGCCTGCAGCAGCCGGGTCTCGGTGGCGGCGACGGTCTCGGGGTTGAGTATGCGCGGGGAGCGCTCGACGAAGCTCTGCATCGCCTCAGCGGTGGGCCGTGGCGACCAGCCCAGCTCGCGCGCCATCCGGGAGACGTCGGCGACCCGGCCGTGCTCGAGGTAGCGCATCTGCTCCGGGCTGAAGTCCACGAGCCCGGCGCGCCGGAACAGACCGGCCACCAGCGACACGGCCGGCGCCGGCACGGGAAAGGCCGGCCGGCCTACCCGCCGTACTGCCTGCGAGAGCAGCAGCACGCCGGTACCACCGACGTTGAAGATGCCGGGGTGGTCGCTGAGCGAGCAGCGGCGCAGCACCTCGATGCCGTCGTCCTCGTGGCAGAGCTGGACGCGCGGGTCGAAGCCAAGGACCGTCGGGACCACCGGCAGCGACAGGTAGCGGGTCAGCGGCGTCTCGATGGTGGGCCCGATGAAGTTGGTGAAACGCAGCAGCGAGAGCGTCACGTCGGGGCGTCGCCGGCCGAAGCCGCGCACGTAGCCCTCGACCTCGACGGCGTCCTTCGCGTAGCCGCTCTTGGGCAGGGCGCGCGGCTCGGCGTCCTCGGTGAACAGCGCCGGGTCGCGGGGGGACGAGCCGTAGACCGCGGTGGTGCTCTTCACGACCAGCTTGCGCAGGGACGGCGCCTTCTGGCACGCGGCCAGCAGCTGCATCGTCCCGATGACGTTGATCTCCTTCATGGCCGTCCGGCCGCCGGCGCCGAGCGGCGTCGCGATGACGTTCATGTGCACGACGGTGTCGACCTCGGCCTGCGCGATCACCTTCGCGATGAGCGGGTTGCGGATGTCGGCACGCACGAACTCGGTGCGGCCCAGCTGCGGCAGCGCCTCGGCGCGCGGCTGCACCGTGTCGACGCCGATGACCCGCTCGATGCTCGGATCCGCGGCGAGGGTGGAGGCGAGCCGCGTGCCGAGGTACCGGCTGACACCGGTGACGAGCACGACGCGGGGCTTCACGCCCGTCACCCTATCGGCCGATGTGTTACGCCGTGACTGTCGACGGAGCCTCGTCGTAGACCCGCACGGGCTGGAGTACGGCGGGCGGCTGGGCGTGCACCCTGGCGATCACGATCGGCTCGCCGCGGTTGGACCGCAGCCTGGCTGCGGCACTGCCCTGGTTGACGGCCACGCACATGGTGCGGAACGAGTCCTCGCACAGGGCGACCCGGCCCGCGGGCACCTCGCCGTAGGTCAGCGTGTAGCAGACCTGCATGGTCTTGCCGCCGCAGCGGATCTCGACCATGTCGCCGAGCGTGATGCCGGCCGCCTCGACGTGGTGGCGCTGCATGTTGAGGGTGAGGTTGCCGAAGTGGTCGACCTGCGCGATCTCGCCGTGCACATGGTCCTCGTGCAGGCGCGCCTCCCGCAGCTCGAGCCGCTCAAGGTCCTCGATCGCGACCGGCGAGCCGACCCGGTCGATGGGCAGGCCGTCGGCGAGCCGCGCGGCCACCGGGCTGAACACGTCACGGGCCCGGAAGGTGCGAGCGGCGTTGGCGTTCCAGAGGGTCTCGTCGTCGAGGACGTGCGCCTCCACGGCACCGCCGGCGACGTCCCACGCCTGGCTGGTGAGCCCGTTGTCCGGCGCCACGAACAGGGAGCCGTCGGCGGTGCGGACGGCGATGCCCCGAGCCGGGATCGTGCGGAACGGGTCGACGACCGCGAGGTGCACCGCGGGTGCGGGCAGGAAGGGCAGCGACGACGCCAGCATCGTCGCGCCCATCTCGACGTCCTGCGCCGCCACGCTGTGGAGCACGTCGAGGACGCGCACGTCCGGTGCGATGCGGGCGATCACGCCCTTGCACAGGCCCAGGAACGGGTCCTCGACACCAAGGTCGGACAGGAACGTGAGAAACACCGCGAACCTCCGTACGAGCTCACGCCGTTGTGAACTCTTCCGAGGCTACTTCTTGTTGCGGCGCTGGACGCGGGTCTTCTTCAGCAGCTTGCGGTGCTTCTTCTTGGCCATCCGCTTGCGGCGCTTCTTGATGACAGAACCCACGTGCCTTACCTCAGCTCAAGTCGGAGAAAGCCTGGAGTCTAGCTGGCCCGGCTCTGCCGGCGGTCCGGCATCACGCGGTGGAGTCGAACGCGCCCCGGAGGTAGGAGTGCACCGTGTGCTCCGGAACCCGGAAGCTGCGGCCGACCCGGACGCTCGCGAGGTCCCCGGCGTGCACGAGCCGGTAGACGGTCATCCGTGACACCCGCATCAAGGCGGCCACCTCGGCCACCGTGAGGAACTTGATCTCGCTGAGGTTGGACACGGCTCGCTCGATTCGCACCACGCGTGGCCGGCGGCTTCCCCACCGTCGGACTGGACACGCGCGTGCCCTGTGATCGTATCGGGACTGGTGTGACCCAGGAAGACCTCCATCCGGACCAATGGGCCCCGACTTCCCGGATCAGGGAAGCGCGTAGGGGTCCAGGCTGAGGTGGGGGAAGGCCGCCGCGCGGGTCTCGCGGATGGCCTCATCGACCGCGACGCTCAGCCGGTCCCGGTCGGGCTCGACGTCGAAGGGGTCCCAGGGCAGGTACGACGGAAGGCTGCCGTCGGTGAGCGAGGTCGGCGCCAGCTCGCCGCCGCGGCGCCCGGCCTCGTCGCGCCAGTCGCCCGGAGTCGCACCGTCGACCGTCGTGCCCGCGGCCTCGGCGAGCAGGTGGGTCCAGGCCCGCGGCACGACCTGCACCGGCTCGTAGCCGCCACCCCCCAGCGCCACCCACTTCCCGCCGCTCACCTCATGGGCGAGGGAGTGCAGGGCCTGGTACGTCGCTCGCTGGCCGTCGACCGTCATCATCAGGTGCGCGAGCGGGTCGAGGGCGTGGGTGTCGCAGCCGTGCTGGGTGACGAGGACCTGGGGCTGGAAGGCGCGGACCGCCGGCGGCACGACCGCGTGGAAGGCGCGCAGCCACAGCGCGTCGCCGGTACCGAGAGGCAGGGCCACGTTGACCGACGTACCCGCTGGTCCTGTCTCGTCAGGGAAGCCGGTGCCAGGGAACAGCGTGCGGCCGGTCTCGTGCAGCGAGATGGTGAGGACGCGGGGGTCGTCGTAGAAGGCCGCCTGTACCCCGTCGCCGTGGTGCACGTCGACGTCGACGTAAGCGACCCGGGTGGCCCCGGCGGCGAGCAGCCAGGCGATGGCGACGGCGGGGTCGTCGTACACGCAGAAGCCGGAGGCGCGGTCCTTCATGGCATGGTGCAGGCCGCCCGAGATGTTCACGGCGTGCTCGTGGGTGCCCTCCCAGACGGCGCGGGCGGCGTCGACGGAGGCGCCGGTCACCAGCGAGGAGACCTCGTGCATCCGCGGGAAGACGGGGTTGTCACCGGTGCCGAGGCCCCACCGCAGTGACAGCCGGCCGAGCAGGTCGTCGGGCGCGCGCTTCACACTGGCGACGTAGAGCGGATCGTGCACGAGCTCGAGCACGTCGTCGCCTGCCTGCCGAGGCGCCCGCACGTCGACGTTGTCAAGCACGCCGAGCTGGCGGGCCAGGGACATGGTGAGCTCGAGCCGCAGCGGCCGCAGCGGGTGCGTCGGTCCGAAGTCGTAGTCGCCGAAGACGTCGTCCCAGACGACCAGCGTGCTCTGGCTCACAGCCTCGAGGCTACGGGTTGAGCGGGAACCCGGTCGTCCTGGCTTCCCGGTCCACCCAGGTTGCCCAGTCGTTGCGGTGCAGCGCCCTCGCTGCCGTGCGGAGCGCGGCGACCGATGCCCCGAAGGACCCTGTCGGGCTCGTGAGCTCCTGCGCGGAGAGCACCAGCCTGATGGCGTTGCTCGAGCGGCTCCTGGGATCGCTGCCGAGATGGCTGCGCAGCCGCCACAGGAACGCCGACCACAGCTCGCCGTCGGTGTGCACCTCGCCCGCCCTGTCCTTCGGCCAGCGCTTCTTGGAGTCGAGCCGGCGCAGGCAGGGCGGGTTGCTGGTCGCGTAGGAGGTGGCGTCCCAGTCGGCGATGCACAGGTCGCCGAAGCCCCTGCTGACCAGGGCGAAGTAGTTGGCGCCGTTGAAGTCGCCGAACCCCTCGCCCATGGCGCCGGTCTCGCCAGCGCCTGAGATGCCGGGCATCTGGTCGTCCTGGATGGCGTGGCCGTACTCGTGCAGGATCACCTCGGCGTCCTCGGCGTCCGGCACGCCACCACCGCCGAAGACGATGACGTCGGAGCCGACGACGTACTGCGAGTTGTCGTCACCGGTGTTGAGAGCGATGAGGCTCTGCGGCTCGGCGTTGACGTTCGTGATGCCGAGCGACCGCAGCCACCGCTGATAGCGGTCGACGTGGGCGTAGGCCATCACGCCGACGAACCGGGGGTCGCTGCGGACGTAGTCGAGGCTGGATCCGCTGTAGCCCAAGGGGAAGGCGACCCTTGCCCAGTCACCCGCCAGCCCCGTGCTCGGTGTCGTGTAGTCGAGCCGGACCGTCTTCAGC
>JBHEMB010000506.1:0-7908 GCA_046262855.1 Mycobacteriales bacterium
GCTCGACCCGACCCATCTCGCCGTCGCCCGCTGGCCGCGCGGCTGGCGTCCCGAGCCGCTCCCGTCCGGGTTCTTCGGCCTCGTCGAGGACGACGACGAGGTGACCCTCGTCTGCGCCGAGCGCGACCAACCGGAGGGCGCTCTGGCCGTCGAGCAGGGCTGGCGGCGCATCACGTTCGCGGGGCCGCTGCCGTGGGAGCAGGTCGGATTCCTGGCCGATGTCGCAGGCCGGCTCGCGGCCGCACAGATCCCCTTCACGAGCATGGCCGGGTTCACGACGGACCACGTCCTGGTGCGGGCCGCGCAGGCCGATCTGGCCGTCGCGGTCCTCAGGGGTGAGCCGGCGCCCGCGCCCCGGCCGGGGACGACGAACCCGTGAAGGAGCTGCCCCTTGCCCTGTCGGTCGCCGTCGCAGCCCTCGGCCTGGTGCTGGTCGCCGTCTTCGACCGCTGGCGGCTCGGATCGGGCGTGGTCGGCCTGTCCTTCTGCCTCGCCGCCGCCCTGCGCCTGACGCTGCCGGCACGGCAGGCGGGCCTGCTCGTCGTACGCTCCAAGGCCATCGACGCGGCGGTGCTGCTCGCCCTCGGCTTCGCGCTCGTGGCCCTGGCGAACACCATCCCGTCAGGCGCCTGAGAGGCGTCACTAGGCTGTCCAGGACATCCTTTCGACACAGGAGCTCCACGCATGGCTCAGCCCGTGAACGTCACCGTCACAGGAGCGGCCGGCCAGATCGGCTACGCCCTCCTCTTCCGCATCGCCTCAGGCCAGCTGCTGGGTCCCGACACCCCCGTTCGGCTGCGCCTGCTGGAGATCACGCCTGCCCTGAAGGCCGCCGAGGGCACGGCGATGGAGCTCGACGACTGCGCGTTCCCTCTGCTGTCCGGCATCGACATCACGGATGACCTGAAGACCGCCTTCGACGGGACGAGCGTCGCTCTGCTGGTGGGCGCCCGCCCGCGCGGCCCGGGCATGGAGCGCGGTGACCTGCTCAGCGCCAACGGCAGCATCTTCGGCCCGCAGGGCAAGGCGATCAACGAGCACGCTGCCGATGACATCAAGGTCCTCGTGGTCGGCAACCCGGCCAACACCAACGCCCTCATCGCGCAGCAGAACGCCCCGGACGTCCCGGCGAGCCGGTTCACGGCCATGACCCGGCTGGACCATAACCGGGCGCTGAGCCAGCTGAGCGCCAAGCTCAGCGTGCCGGTCACCGCGATCAGCCAGATGACGATCTGGGGCAACCACTCCGCGACCCAGTACCCGGACCTCTACACCGCCCAGGTCAACGGCAAGAGCGCCGCCTCGCAGGTCGACGAGGCGTGGCTGAAGGACACCTTCATCCCGACGGTCGCCAAGCGTGGGGCGGCCATCATCGAGGCCCGTGGCGCGAGCAGCGCCGCCTCCGCCGCCAACGCGGCGATCGACCACGTCTACGACTGGGTCAACGGCACCGACTGGGCCTCCTCGAGCGTCCCCAGCGACGGCTCGTACGGCGTCCCCGAGGGCCTCATCTCCTCCTTCCCGTGCCGCGCCGTCAACGGCGAGTGGGAGATCATCCAGGGCGTCGACGTCAACGACTTCAGCCGCGGCAAGATCGACGCCTCGGTCGCTGAGCTCGTCGAGGAGCGCGACGCCGTGCGCGAGCTCGGCCTCATCTGATGAAGATCATCTACACCTACACCGACGAGGCGCCTGCGCTCGCGACGCACTCTCTGCTCCCGGTCGTTCAGGCGTACGCCGGGAAGGCCGGCGTCGACATCGAGACGCGCGACATCTCCCTGGCCGGCCGCATCCTCGCCGCGTTCGGCCTCGCGCCTGATGCGCTGGCGGAGCTGGGCGAGCTGGCGAAGACGCCCGCAGCGAACATCATCAAGCTGCCGAACATCAGCGCCTCGATCCCGCAGCTGAAGGCGGCGGTGAAGGAGCTGCAGGACGCGGGCTTCGCCGTGCCGGACTACCCGTCGGACCCGGCCAGCGCGCCGGACGTGCAGGCGAAGTTCGACGCCGTCAAGGGCAGCGCCGTCAACCCCGTGCTGCGCGAAGGCAACTCCGACCGGCGTGCTCCGGCATCGGTGAAGGGCTATGCCCGCAAGCACCCGCACTCCATGGGCGCCTGGTCCTCGGGCTCGAAGTCGCGGGTCGCGACGATGGCCGACGGTGACTTCAGGCACTCCGAGAAGTCCGTGACGATGGCCGCCGCGGACACTCTGCGGATCGAGCACCTCTCGGGTGGGACGACGACCGTCCTCAAGGACGGGCTGAAGGTGCTCGCCGGCGAGATCATCGACGCCGCCGTCATGCACCGGGCCGCGCTCCAGGCGTTCCTCGCCGAGCAGGTCGCCGCGGCGAAGGCGGAGGGCGTGCTGTTCTCCGTGCACCTCAAGGCCACGATGATGAAGGTCTCCGACCCGATCATCTTCGGTCACGTCGTGAAGGCCTACTTCGCCGACGTGTTCACGAGCTTTGCCGACGACCTCGCTGCCGCGGGCGCGAACCCGAACGACGGTCTCGCGGCCGTGCTGACCGCCGTCGGCAAGCTGCCGGCCGACCGGCGGGAGGCGATCGAGAAGGCCATCACGGCAACCTACGAGACCGGCCCGGACCTGGCGCAGGTCGACTCCGCCCGCGGCATCACCAACCTGCACGTGCCGAGTGACGTCATCATCGACGCCTCGATGCCCGCAGCCATCCGGTCGTCCGGCCAGATGTGGAACAAGGACGACGAGCAGCAGGACACGCTCTACGTCATCCCCGACAGCTCCTACGCGCCGCTCTACGCGGAGACCATCGCGTTCTGCCAGCAGCACGGCGCCTTCGACCCCACCACCATGGGAACGGTGCCCAACGTCGGTCTGATGGCCCAGAAGGCCGAGGAGTACGGCAGCCACGACAAGACCTTCGAGATCCCCTCGGACGGCGTCGTCAACGTGGTCGCTTCCGACGGCTCGGTGCTGCTCGCGCAGGACGTCGCGGCGGGCGACATCTTCCGCGCCTGCCAGACCAAGGACGCCCCGGTGACGGACTGGGTGCAGCTCGCAGTGTCGCGTGCCCGCGCGACGGGGATGCCGGCCGTCTTCTGGCTCGACGAGACCCGGGCGCACGACGCCGAGGTCCTCAAGAAGGTGCAGGCGGTCCTGTCCACCCTCGACACGGAGGGTCTGACGATCGAGTTCCTCGACGTCGCCGCGGCGACCCGCTACACGCTGGAGCGAGCCGCCAAGGGCGAGGACACCATCTCGGTCACCGGCAACGTGCTCCGCGACTACCTGACCGACCTGTTCCCGATCCTCGAGCTGGGCACCTCGGCGAAGATGCTGTCGATCGTGCCGCTGATGGCCGGCGGCGGCCTGTTCGAGACAGGTGCCGGCGGATCCGCGCCGAAGCACGTGCAGCAGCTGGTGAAGGAGGACTACCTGCGCTGGGACTCCCTCGGGGAGTTCCTCGCGCTGGCGGTCTCCTTCGAGTTCCTGGGTGAGAAGACCTCCAACGCCCGCGCCGCGCTGCTCGGCAAGACGCTCGACGCGGCCACCGGCCGGGTGCTCGAGGAGAACCGGTCGCCCGCCCGCAAGGTCGGGCAGATCGACAACCGCGGGTCGCACTTCTACCTCGCCCTCTACTGGGCGCAGGCGCTGGCCTCGCAGACCGACGACCCCGATGCCGCCGCGCTGTTCGCACCGCTGGCGGAGCGGCTCGCGGCGGCGGAGGGCACGATCAACGCCGAGCTGCTCGCCGTACAGGGCAAGCCGGCCGACATCGGCGGCTACTACTACGTGGACAAGGCCAAGACCGACGCCGTCATGCGCCCGAGCGCGACGTTCAACGCCGCTCTCGCCGAGTTCTGACGCCACTTCCCTGATCTGGTGCGCACCTCGGCCGTGCTGCCGGGCCTCCGTGAGCGGGCCCGGCGGCTCGGGTCACCCCCGAACCGGGAACCAGATCAGGGAAGTCGTGGCGGACCGTAGTCTGTGGCGCGTGGAGCTGCCTCATAGTCCCGGTGCCGTGCGATGACCGACGTGCTCGTCAGCATCGGTCTCATCCTGGTGCTCATCATGTTCGGCGGCATCTTCGTCGCCAGCGAGATCGCGCTGGTGACGCTGCGCGAGAGCCAGATCAAGGGGATCGCCGACAGCAAGCGGGGGCGGCGCGTCGTCGCCCTCTCTGAGAACCCCAACCGCTTCCTGACTGCCGTCCAGATCGGCGTGACGGCCGCGGGGTTCCTGTCCGCGGCCTTCGGTGAGGCCCGGCTGTCGAGCCACCTGGCTCCGCAGCTGGAGGACGTCGGGCTGTCGCACGGCGTCGCCGACGTGGTGTCGCTGGTCCTCATCACCCTGGTGATCTCCTACATCGCTATCACGGTCGGCGAGCTCGCCCCGAAGCGCCTGGCCCTGCAGCGGGCCGAGGGCACGGCATTGCTGCTGGCACCACTGGTCGACCGCTTCGCGAGACTTGCCCGGCCAGTCATCTGGTTCCTGTCCAAGACGACGGACGTGCTCGTGCGGATGCTCGGGGGCGACCCCACGGCCAGGCGCGATGCCATCACCGAGGAGGAGCTGCGCGGGCTCGTCGCGAGCCACGAGTCACTCACCCGCGACGAGCGCAAGCTCATCGACGAGGTCTTCGCGGCCGGTGAGCGGCAGATCCGCGAGGTCATGATCCCGCGCACCGAGGTGGAGTTCCTCGACGGTGCGATGGCGGTCACGCGGGCGGCCAAGCTCACCGCCGAGCAGCCGCACTCGCGCTACCCCGTGGCGCGGTCGAGCCAGGACGACATCGCCGGGTTCGTGCACGTCCGCGACCTGCTGCTGCCGGCCACCAAGGCCCGCGCGACCAAGGTCATCGACGTCACGCGCGACGTGAAGATGCTGCCGGGCACCAAGAAGGTGCTCGCGGCCCTCTCCGAGATGCGGCGCGAGGGCCATCACCTGGCGATCGTCGTGGACGAGTACGGCGGCACGGCAGGCATCGTGACGCTGGAGGACCTCATCGAGGAGGTCATCGGCGACATCCGCGACGAGTACGACGAGCCGGAGCAGGACCTGCGCTTCCCGGGAGGGGAGATGGAGGCTGACGGGCTGCTGAATCTCGACGAGGTCGAGGAGCAGACGGGGGTACGGCTGCCGGAGGGCCCCTACGAGACGCTCGCGGGCTTCGTCATGGCCACCCTCGGTCATCTGCCGCGGGTGGGTGATGCCGTGGAGGCGGACCGTCACCGGCTCGAGGTGACGCAGCTCGACGGGCGTCGCGTGAGCCGCGTCCGCGTTGCGCCTATCGTTCCGGAGACGACGTCGGAGACGTCCTGATCTGCCGGTTCCGGAGGAGAGCTCGTGTCGAAGAGGTTCTCGGTGTCCTACGACATCCCGTCCGACGTGGAGACCGCCTACGCGGCGATCACGAGCGAGGGCTGGGCCGCAGGGAAGGCGAGCGCCCTCAACGACGAGAGCAAGGTCGTCTCGCGGGAGGTCGGCGCCGGAGATGCGGTGACCCTCGTGGTCTCCCGCAAGCTGCCCGCTGCCGTGCCGGGCTTCCTGCAGAAGTTCCTGCCGGCCGACGGTCGGGTCACGCAGACCGACGCGTGGAGCGCGGCCGCGGACGGTGTCCGCAGTGGGACGTGGAAGGCGGAGACCCCCGGCTCGCCCGTGAAGGTCGGCGGCACCATGCGCCTGGAGCCCGCCGGGTCCGGCTGCCGCTACAGCGTGGAGGGTGAGATCAAGGCGTCCATCCCGCTCATCGGCGGCAAGGCCGAGGACTTCGCGGTCGGCATGACGAAGAAGCTGACCGCGTCAGAGGCGGACGTCCTACGCAGCCTCGTCGGCTGACCCTCAAGCGTCCCGACCGACGTGGGACGCGTCGTAGGCCTTCTTGCGCAGCTCTTGCAGCCGACCCGCCGGGCGGATGCCCCCTCCCGTGGTGAACGGCGAGAACCGCACCCGCCGTCCGTTCGGCAGCACCCGGGTCGCGCGCATCTCGCCCAGCTCCCGCCACGGGCCGCGCGTGTGCGCGACGGCCAGCCGGAAGCGGACATCCTCCGGCCGCAGCCCGCTCAGTGAGGTGACCGTCCGCTCGGTCGCCGGAAGCGCCCCCAGGACCCAGGCGCGACCGCCCAGGTCGTAGGGCAGGATCGACGTGTAGGTGCTGCCCAGCACGTCCCGGCGGGCCAGCAGCGCGTGCCGCAGCACGGGGGCGCGGGCACCGGTGGTCAAGGTCAGGTCCTGGTGCCGGCCGGGCCCGTGGGCGTCCAGCACCCGGATCGCCAGTCCCAGTGCGTCCGGCAGCAGGTCCGGCAGCCCGACGCCACGACTGAGCCGGATCAGCACGCGATGCTCGCCCGGCTCGTCGAACAGCGGCACCCCGAGGTCGGCGCTGTCGATGCGCAGCTCGCCCTCGAAGGCCCGGCCCTTGGCGTGGATCACCCGCTCGCCCCGGACCCGGGAGGCAAGCCGCACGACGGCCGCGGCAGCATCGGACGTCAGGCTCATGCTGGACCGATACCCGCTCGGAGCCGCCGCAACAGCGATCGGCCGGCTTCTGCGGTCAGCGCCGCAAGCAGGGTGCGCGTGACCAGCCCGCGGCCCAGACCCACCTCGACCAGCGCGTGCATCGCCTCTGGACGGTCCTGCACCGCCCGTACTCCTGCGTCGAGCACCCGCTGGTGCGCGGTGGCGCGGGCCAGCCACGTGGTGTGCCTGAGGTGCCGCTCCAGCTCGCCCGCGAGTGCCGTCCGGTAAGCCATGCCGGGGTCGCCCTCTCCGACGGCAGCGGCTCCCGCCAGCCGGCCGCTGAGCAGTGCGTAGAAGATGCCCTCACCGGTCAGCGGGTTGACGAGCGAGGCGGCGTCCCCAGCCAGCAGCACCCGTCCGTCCGGCTGCACCGGCCGTCCGGTCGAGAGCGTCAGGTGATGGGACCTGAGGCGCTGCGCGCCGGCCGCCTCGGGGAGCAGCTCGACGAGTCGCTCGTGCAGGGCGTCGCGACCGCGAGGCATGCTGCGCAGGTTAGGCAGCAGCATCCCGAAGCCGACGTTGGCGGATCCTGCGCCGGTGTCGAAGCGCCAGGCGTAGGCAGGCCAGTCGCGACCGTCCATGATGATGATCTGCTCGGGATCGCTTGTCTCCCAAGGGATGTAGCCCCGTACGGCGATGGCGACGGTCGCCTCATGCTGCTTCGGCAGGCCGAGCAGCCGCCGGGTCACCCCGTTCGCGCCGTCGGCGCCGACGATGACGCGAGCGTCCACCTCGTCCAGGTCACGGACCGTGTGACGGCGGAAGTGCGCTCCCCCCGCCACGGCGGCCTCGACGAGCCGCGCGTCGAACACCGACCTCGGTACGACGTAGTTCGGGCGCTGCACCCGCGAGGCGGTCTCGGTGCCCCTCGGGCTCACGAGCCGCAGCCGGCGTACCGGGGTCTGGTCGAGCAGCACGTCTGCGACGCCCAGCCGGGCGAGCTCGTCCAGCGCATGCGGCGCGATGCCGTCGCCGCAGGACTTGTCGCGCGGGAAGTCGGCCTTGTCGACGAGCAGGACCGTCGCCCCGGGGCGGGTACGGAGAGCGGACAACGCGGCCGCGGCCCCGGCGGGCCCGGCGCCAATCACCGCGACGTCGTACACACAGCAAACCTAAGATGCTCTTCATGCCTCGACGTCGCGTGCTCTCAGGGATCCAGCCGACCGGTGCCGGCAAGCACCTCGGCAACTACCTGGGCGCGGTGCGGCACTGGACGGCCATGCAGGACGAGTTCGAGTGCTTCTTCTTCATGGCGGACCTGCACTCGCTCACGATCACGCCGGACCCCGCCGAGCTGAGGCAGCAGTGCCGCAAGCTGGTCGCTGAGCTGCTGGCGATGGGCGTGGACCCGGGGCGGAGCACCCTGTTCGCGCAGTCGCACATCCCCGAGCACGCCGAGCTCGCCTGGGTG